>DAOWAQ010000394.1 GCA_030634505.1 Calditrichia bacterium | reverse complement strand
TCTTCGCATAGTTTTTCTATTATATGATCAACATTTCCAACTCCCACTACTACCGATAACGCCATACATCGCTGCCCGGCACACCCGGACATAGAAGCTGAAACATCTTTAGCAGTCATTTCAACATGGGCGTCAGGAAAGACAATCAGGTGATTTTTTGCGCCGCCAAGAGCAACACAACGTTTAAGATTTGAAGTGGATCGTTTATAAACGATCTTGGCTACTTTGGTTGAACCTACAAAAGAAACGGCATTTATTCCCGGGTGATCACAAATTGCTTCTACAATTTCACGATCTCCATTAACAACATTAAAGACGCCATCCGGAAGACCAGCTTCTTTTAACATTTCAGCAATTCGGTTAGCACTAATTGGAACTATTTCTGAAGGTTTAAGAATCATACAGTTTCCCAGGGCAATCGCATTTGGAAGCGTCCAGTGCGGAACCATATGAGGAAAATTGAAGGGTGCAATGGAAGCAATCACTCCAAGCGGCTTTCGTTCAACCCTGCATTCCACACCGGGACTTACCTCGAGAATTTCTCCCTGTATGAGCTGTGGCATAGAACAGGCAAACTCAGTGAGTTCAACACTTTTAGCAACTTCAGCAATGGATTCACCCATAGTCTTGCCATTTTCTTCATGAACGATTGTGGCCAATTCTTCAAGATTTTGTTCAAGCAAAGTTTTATATTTATAAAAAATTTGAACACGCTCTTTAATTGTCATTTTAGACCATGATGGATATGCAGCAGTAGCAGCTTCTACTGCTTTATTAAGGTCTTCCTTATTTGACAGAGGCACAGTAGAAATTTTGATTCCATCAGAGGGATTAATAACATCCAGTGTGGTATTATTATTTTCTGTAAATTTCCCAGATACGTAATTTTTTACTTCAGCATACTTCATGAAATTCCTCCGTATACGATTTGACAGCACAATTGATTTACATTTGAACTATTATTGTCCAATAATTGAGATTATTACAAAAGACTAAGCATCTCAATTAAACAATTGAATTCACTTTCAATATTCCAATTTCTAAAATAATTATTGAATACAATAATCATAATTAAATAATATGAACTAAATGTCATTTTTAATTTAAAAAATTAAATCTATTTAATATAAAGATTCAGTGCAAATCTTTTAAGAGGAATGATTATCAATATAATAAACCAGAAGTTCGATAATATTTTCTGATATTTATTGAGATTACAAATAATATCTTCAGGAGATATATAAAGTATTTTTGGAAATTGTTTAAATCTGTCTTTATCCATTATCCGCTTTTAGTTGGTAATATTATTGTCACATCAGTACCTGAACCATTTTCGGACTCAATTTGAATTTTACCATCCATTTGCTCTACTAATCGTGCAGAAATCGCCAGCCCTAATCCGCTGCCTTTTTCCCTGGTTGAAAAAAATGGCTCAAACACTTTCTTTAATGATTCAGGTTCAATTCCAGTACCATTATCTTCGACTATAATGCGGATTTCTTTTTTTCTTATCGAATCTACTTTAATTACTATTTGACCGTGGTTATTTATTGATTGAATACTGTTGTTCATAATATTTAAAAGAATCTGTTCTAACGCATCTGGGTCAGCATTAATAATTTTGACATTATCATCGATTTTGATATTTATTTTTATGTCAGGATTATCTTTAAATCCAATAATAATTTTATCTAACAAAAATCGTATATCAACCTTTTCATACTTTAATTCTTTGCTTCTGGCAAAACTCAGAAAATCATTTATTAATTTATTTAGCCGATCTAATTCCAATGGGATGTATTTAAAAAATTCATCATCACTTTTTCCATACTTTTTCGAAATTAATTCATTTGTACCCCGAATAATACTTAAAGGATTTCTAATTTCATGTGCCACCGCGGCAGCCATTTCACCCAACTTTACTAAATGTTCCTGGTTTTTAACTTTGTTTTGCAGCACAATCAGATTTTTTAAAGAACGATAAAGAAAAAATGCCACTGTTAAAATTACAAGAGCATTAATCATGCTAAAAAGAACCAAACCATTATTGAATTCTTCTATCACATTAAAAAATTCTGCACGTGCTTCTGCGACCAATATGCCGGTCACAGAATTTGTTTCGTCTATTAGTGGTACGGCTGCTGTAAGAAATTTGTGCTCTCCAAGTGTGTAAATATCGCTACTTATTATTCGTCCTGAAAGGGCAGTCTTAATTAGATCATGCTCAATGGTTTTGATATTATTTCCGATAATAAAATCTGGATTTACATCAATCAATAAATCCTGCACAGGTGAAATGATATAAATATCCTGTAAATTGTTTTTTTCTTTAATGTCAAAAAGTAACTGTTGATAATAGATTACCTGCGGATCGTTTTCATCCCCTGGTACTATTAATGTTAAATAAGCTGCATCGATTAATTTACTGGAAATTTGAATTACATTTTCCATTCGAAATTTTAGATCGCTGTCAAAATAACTTTTAATTCTTTGTAAATATATCCAGGCAATTGCGTTTGCGATCAATAAAAACACTATACCGAGACTGATAATCCAGTAAATAATTTTCTTTTGTTTGGCGTAATTTAGAGATTTCATTAATTGATATTATTTTTGTTTATTAAATAATTTTACCCAATCATTTATTTCATTTTTGGAAAGATTCGGATTTTCTTTTTTGGGATCAACGGTACCTTGAAGTCTACCTTTATTCAGTTTGGAAATAAATTGCTCTGATGATACCACCTGTGCTCCTACGTTTTTTGCTCTACCTGTTAATTCCCGATCTGAGG
>DAOWAQ010000062.1 GCA_030634505.1 Calditrichia bacterium | reverse complement strand
GCACTCAGATTAAATGTATTATACTTATCAATATATTCGAATTCATTAAGCTTTATACGATATGACCATCGCGGAAAATAACGAGATCCTGCACCCGAAGCACGCATAGAACCATGAAGCATATTATCTTTAAAAAAAATATTTGCAGGAATAGCGTAGTTTTGTGTTTTATTTGCCAGGAGGTTTAAGTAAGCATCATAATCGACGTAAAAATCCAGTACCGGTACCTGGGTTAAGGCATCAGAAGGATTGAGCAAACCATCTTTATCACAGCCGTATAAAATAAACAGATTGCAAAAAAGTAAACCACACCAAGTGATTTTTTTTGTGAATTTCATTTAAAACCTTACCTGCATCTCAAGTATAACTCGAGATTCATCCGTGATATAATCATCATTTAATTCATTCTTTGTCAACACTAAGTCTCCGTTAAAACGTAACCTGATTTTTTTGTTAAAATAAAAATTGGCGCCTATTACAGTCTGAATTACATGATTGTCAGTTTCTTCCATTTCCGGTATCAAAAAACTTGCTAAAACAAATGGTTCAATTTTTGAGATAACCTCTGCATCGGTCTTGTATTCCAAAGATGTTAAAATTTTCGCTCCTGCAGTAAATACAGATTCATTTATATTTGTAATATTCTCCTTTTCATAGGCTTCTCTTATTTTGCCCTCAACAGGATCCTGCACAAAAAATACTTCAACACTGGTACTATAATCTTTCTTTTTAACTAAAAAGTCTGCAGCAAAACCGTGGGTACTTACAGCATTAACACCACCCCGGTTTTGAAACATATAACTTATACCATAACTATTATTCCCGGCATGATAAATTCCTCTGGTAACCACGCCGGAAGTTAACGAATTGTCTTTAAAAACTGAGATAAAATAGGAGTAAGGGTATTCTTCTCTTTTTTGGGAATATTTGTAATAAGCCATTATACTCACACTTCTGCCACCATACCCAATTTCTGAAATTCTTTTATTGACAATGCTTCTATCTACTGAAATCAAATGTTCGCGGTTTACAGACAGTTCGTATCCGAATGGTTTTTTTATGTTACCAACTTTCCATCGAAGTTTTTCAGCATAGTCAAATTTCACTGAAAACTCCCGAAATTCAAGAGAATTATCAACAGAATTTCCCCGAAAATCCAACTGTGCTTCAATGTTATCATTGTATTCAATCTCTGCTTGCAATTTCCCTTCGTAGTACATTTCCTGGCTGTAGCCAAGTAAAACATTTCTATCATATATTTTGATTCCTGTAGCTCCCCAACCGCTGAACTCAATATCCTGTGAATAAATGGATGAAACAAAAAGCGCCAATAAGACTGTACAAAAAAAGAATATTTTATGCATAATATTTTATACCTTTTGATTTTGCTAAATTTTGGAATAAATTAATTTAGAGAAGAAACTTTTTCTATTCCGATTCACAATTAAAATCTAATCAGTAAATTCATTGTAAGGCTATTTTCCATGGAGGACACATTAAAATCGATGTCATGATTATGTTCAATTCCAATAAATGCATCATGAATAAAAGTACCAATAAAATTTCCTATGGCAGCGCCTAATAATACATCAGTTGGATAATGGCGGTTTGCTTCAATTCTTGACCAGGCTGTTGCCAATGTTAGCGTTGAAATGCCGACATGCAAACCTGTTCTCGTACAGTCACAAAAATTTGAATTTTCCAGGTTTCTAAGTGTAAGCATGTTATGGACTGCCACTTTTGATACATGTCCGGACGGGAAACTTAAATAATCAGTTCTATCAGGTCTGACTCGTACACCTTCACGCTTAATGAAACTAACACTTTTTTCGTTTATTTGAGTTGAAGCCAATCCAATTGCAGCCCCTTTGATCTTAGAAAACATCCAATGATCAAAATTATCTCCTCCCGGAGTTAGAATTAAAGTAGAATAATATGCCATTCGTGAAACATATAAAAAATAATCAGTGAATCGGTCAGCATTATTTTGCGAGCCAAATATGGGATTTTTATGTGTGGCCCAATTGGCAATTTTATAATCATTATTTGTCACATGAATTATAAATGCACTACTGAGCGGTACCCAGGTTTCAGGAGCTGTTACAGCATTAACCGCAGCTTTTTGAATTTTCTCCCAACCCGGTAACAAATTCACATCCTCTCCCCAAGAGCGACCGTTGCGCATTGTTCCACAGGAAGAGATAAATAATACAAGAGAAATTATACTAAAAATGAAAATATTTTTATTCTTGAAATTAATTGCAATACCTCAATTATAGAATTCAATATATGTTTTAACTCTTATATTTATATCGTACTTTAATAATTAAAATTTAGTTTCTATATTTTTTAAATAGTTGTAAGTCATTACCTGTGATTGATTGATTTCTGAACCTTTGATTGTTCTATATTTATTATATTGTTTTTCATCTATTATTCTTGCTTTTCTATTATCATTTAATTGCAATTGAATAATATTATCAATTACATCAATTAGCTTCTTATCCTTAATGGGAAATCCAACTTCTATGCGACGCGACAGGTTTCTTTTCATCCAATCAGCAGATGCAACAAAATATTTTTTATTGCCATCATTATGGAAAATATAAACTCTGGCATGTTCCAAAAACCTATCGACAATACTAGTCACATCAATGTTTTTACTTAATTTTTTCACACCTGGTATTAAACAGCATATTCCCCGAACAATAATTCTGACTTTTACTCCTGCCTGGCTTGCTGCATATAATTTCTTAATCATTTTTGTATCCTGCAGGCTGTTTAATTTTAAAGTAATGTTTGCTTCTTTTCCGATTTTTGCGTTTTTTATTTCATTATCTATCAATGACTCATAAGTACTACGCATATTAAACGGTGAAACCAACAGGTATTTAAATCTCTTTGAAATTTTGTGACCTTCCAAATATTCAAATACCCTTTTGACTTCACTTGTGATATTTTTATCTGATGTAAAAAAACCAAAATCAGTATAAATTTTAGCTGTTTTTTCATTAAAATTTCCTGTTGAAAGGTAGGCAATATTTTTATTTTTCCGTTCAATCAAACATATTTTTGAATGTACCTTCAATCCAGGAAAACTATATTTCACATTAATTCCTGCTTTTTCAAGTTCCGCAGCCCATTGAATATTTGATTCTTCGTCGAACCGTGCTTTAATTTCCACAAATACAAAAACTGATTTTCCATTTTGTACAGCTTTTATTAATGAATGTACGATTTTCGAATCTGATGCAACTCTATAAAGGGTAATCCAGATAGCTGAAACTGACAAATCTGACGCCGCATCTTTAACGAGTTGAATTATGTACTCATAGGAATGATAGGGATAGTATAGTAAAACATCTTGTTTTTCAATTAAATCAAAACGGTTTTTATTATTTTCAAGTGATTTTGATTTAATTGGCGGTTTATTTTTGTAAACGAGACTATTTGAACCCAGTAATGGGAATGAAAAAAAATCATTAAAATTATGATACCTTCCTCCTGGTACCAAATCTTCATTCTGTAAACAAAATGTAGATTTCAAGAACTTTAAGAAATCTTTTGGCATAGCGTTGTCATAAAGGAAACGAGACGGTACTCCAGTTTTTCGTTTTAATATTCCCTCTTTTATCTTTGACAACAAACTTCCACTAAATTCATCATCAATATACATTTCCGCATCACGCGTAAGTTTTATTGAAAATGCTGATTCAACATTATAACCGGGAAATATCATTGGCAAATTTAAGCGAATGATATCGTCGATAAACATTACAAATTTTTTGTTGTTTTTTTCAGGTAAATCTATAAATCTCGGTAAAAATTGAGTGGGAATTTCAAAAATTGCATGTTTAAATTTATATGATTTTTTATCGTGACTAAATTGTGTTACCATTTTTGATATCAGTCTGACAACAAAATAAATAGATTTGTTTTTTAGAAAATAATTTATTCTTGAACTGGCAAGCATTCCTGCTTGAATGTAAGGCATTACTTCGCTTTGAAAATATTTTTCAGCAAACCTAATTTGTTCGTTATTTAGTTTAGTTTCATTCAACAAATATATTTTTTCGCTTTCAAGTTCCTTTAATATTTGATTGCGAAAAATATTTCCCAATTCTTCCTGTTGTTTATCTACTTTTTGGTGAATTTCTTTTAATAAATCAACCGGATCAAAATCCAATTTTCCAAGATTTTTTCGTTTTAATTCGAGTAAATATCTTAAAGAAGCTACCCGAACCCTGTAGAATTCATCCAGATTTGAGGAAAAAATCGCCATAAATTTAATTCGTTCATATACAGGTACTTCCCTATCACCGGCTTCCTGCAACACTCTATGATTAAATGACAACCAGCTCAATTCTCTATTATAAAATATTTGTTTTTGCATGAATTATTTCTTCCTAATATCTATTTATATTTTTTGGGATATTCGTAGAGAGAAAGTTTGCCGCAATTTTTCTTTACTTTTGTCCACGAAGTTATATTCAGTTCAACTGCAAACAAACCACATGTTGGAATATTTTGTGCATGATGCTTTGCTAAATAATGCGACAAATATGTAAATGATGGATTGTGTCCAACCAGCATTAGTTTGTCAACGGTATCATCAACTGCATAAATGACTTCCAATAAATCCATTTCACCGGCTTCATATATATTTTCATCATATCTAATTCTATCTAATGGATATTTTATAGCATCTGCAATAATTCTTGCCGTCATCGAAGCCCTGATTGCGGGACTTGAAATAATCAAATCCGGTGATATATTTAGTTTTTCTAATAAATTTCCTATCAAGGGTGCATCATGATGTCCGCGTTTATTTAATGGTCTTTCAAAATCATCTAATTCCGGATTATCCCAGCTGGATTTGGCATGTCTAAGTAAATAAAGTGTTTTCATTACTTTACCCTAATCAGATAAATAATATTCTAATTATTTATTTAGATTTAAAGTTTTTTCGGTTATAATAACGAAAAAGCAATTTTACAAAATTTTAAGAAAGATTCAATTATAAAAATTCCCTTGAGTAATAAAATCTATTAAATTCAATTAAGCAATATAATATATAAATTTTGCGTTTATATCTGCATGAATCAATTTGAAAATAAGAAAGTATTATAAATGACCGAAAATGTACCTCAAAATGCTGTGATATTTATACCTGATATAAGTGGATTTACAAAATTTGTAAATGACACGGATATTTCGCACAGTCAGCACATTATACAAGAACTTTTAGAAATAATTTTAGATGCAAATAATATAAATCTTTCCGTTTCTGAAATTGAAGGTGATGCAGTTCTTTTTTACAGAACCGGTACTCTCCCGACCCTTTCTGAATTGTCTGAGCAGATCAAAAGCATGTTTATAAAATTTCAAGAACAACTACAAATTATTGAAAGAGATCGTGTATGTCATTGTGGAGCGTGCAGCACGGCAATAAACTTAACATTGAAATTTCTGACACATTCCGGTGAAATTACTGAATCAAAAATTAAAGAGCACAAAAAACTTATGGGAAAAGATGTTATTATTGCTCACAGGCTATTAAAAAACAATATTGAAAGCGATGAATATAGTTTAATTACTGAGAATTTTCTTCAATCACTGGAAGACAAAAATCATGAAATTCATTTCGATTGGGCTGAGACGCAATCAGGAATCATAAATTATGAACATATTGGTGATGTCAGCTATAAATATGTAAATCTATCCCCATTAAAAAAATTGGTAAATTTGCAAGAAAAGATAGAATCCTTTTCTAAATTTCAAAATCCTATAACAAAGAATATTTATATTGAAGCGCCCAAAGAAAGTATATATAGTACAATCATTGATTTAAGCAAAAGACCGAAATGGACAAATGGCTTGTTAAATATAGAATATAAATTAAACGAAATACCGAAAATTGGTACAAGCCACAAATGCGAATTTGAACGGGGATCCTTTGAAATCGAAACTGTCTACTCGCAAAAAAAAGAAAATTCACTTGAATTCGCTGAAAAAATCAAAAACAATTTAATGTTTCCTCAGGCAACAACATTTTTTAATCTCAAAGATGAACAAGATGGCACGAATCTGCAGATCGAAATGCATTATAAAAAGATACCTATCATTGGTATTCTAATCGGTATGTTATTTAGATCAAAATTTGAAGAAAGTATTGCTAAATCAATGACAAATTTAAAAGCATATTGCGAAAGCAAACAACCAATTATAATGCAAAAGCAATGATATAAGCAAGAACCGATGCAATTAATCCATACATAAAGATGTTATACGCATATTTTAAATATCTGTACTTCTTGCCTAAAACAATCCCTAAATAATAAATGTCCCTAATAAGATTATTATATAAATATTCCCTGTCATCCATTAATTCCTGCATTCCCCACTCATAATCTTCTACAGGCATATTAATGAAATTACCAAAATAAAGTAAATTTCCCTTTCTCTCGCTAATATCCTTCTTTGTTAAACCTAATGAAGTAACAGTGGGCCTGGTGGACAAAACCGAGAAAATAATAGTCCCCATTAATGTGATTAACATAATAACCGTAGGCAATATCAATTCAGGATTTGTATCAAGCTTACGAATAAGTACTGAAATTATAATCGAAATAATGATAGCACTAATACTTATTAAAGTACCTGCTTTACTATCAGCAATAGAACTCAAAGTAAAATGGTTTTTTGAGGTTAACCTGAACATAGTTTCAACCCCTCGATCTGGAGTTTTTGATTTTAGATAATTCTTTGCTAATTTTTGAATTTCTTTTTCTGAATGCTCTGTGACGGATTTTTCTTTTTTCATAATTAAATCCAATTTAGATTGTATTTGTTCTATATGTTCATTTTTGCGTTTATCAAAATTTTCTTTGGCAAAAACTGTAAAATATTTATGATTGTTGAGGAACTTTAAATCAAAGTCAATCCATTCTTTATCGGTAAACGTTTTTCCGTTTACGTTTTGAATTTCCTGGCGTAGTTCCTTGTTGCGTTTTAAAAAACTTTTTTTACCCAAATGAATAACATCGGCATCACGAATAATTCGTTCCAACAAATTCTTTGGTACTGTAGTAAGATTTGTTGCCTTTATACAATTTATTACTTTATTTATTTTTTCAATCGGATATTTATGCTTTTTTAAAAATTTTTCTGCAGCTTCAGCGCTTTTTACTTCATGATTTTCAACTGATTCAAGAATTCCGACATCATGAAACCAGGCAGCAATTATAACTATTTCAAGATCTGATTTATTGATTTTAGTGTTTTCAGCAATTAGTCTAACAGCATTAACAGTTCGGACAACATGTTTAAAGCTATGAAAAGAGTATTTCTTCGAATCACTTTTCTCATATTGTGTTTTTATGAAAGCTTCTGATTTTGATATTATATCATTCATGATTTTAATGACCACCCATCATATCTGCTTTTTTATAACCTTTTGGAATATCAAATGTACCTTTTGGAGCTGTTCCCTGTTTAAATTCCAATAGTTCCTGAGAGGATTTCATTTGCATTCCCATCATATTCATTGTTGTCTTTGTGAGTACAGGCACACCTTTTATTTTTTTTAATTCTGCCATTGCACTATCAAAAGAATCACTAAATCCAGGCTGCATGGACATCATCGCTGTGCTAAATTTTGCATATATTTCATAATCCATTTCTAATTCTTCAGTCGCCCATACTTCTGAAACTATTGGACCCATGCCCATTTTTACTTCTTGATTATATTTTTTGCACTGCCAGTTATTTATTTTTTTTGTTTCACCTGAAGGAGTAACCTTGATTTCGAATTTCATCATGCCTTTTGCCATCTGCATGAATTGGTCCATTTCATCTTTATCTTCACCTGTTTGATTTTCCATGGCTTTATCCATCATATTTCCAAAACCCATTGGTAATTCCGTATAAGTTTTATCTTCATGGTTTAGAGTAATAATTTTCTTTTCATCTAATAAGATAAGAATAGTTTGTTCCCCTGATTCACTTTTTATTTTATTTTTTGTAATCCAAATCTTTTGAATAACATCCTGATCCGGTTGCTGCCTTCCCATAACTGCCATACCTTCAGTGTGTTGCTTGTTAACCATGTAAATATCAGCACTAATTGGAATCGTCATTAGAAAAGTAATTATCAAAAAACTTAAAATACTTTTTTTCATCGTATGCTCCTTCAATAAATTATTTTTAAATTTAGAAATTGTTTAATAAATTTATAATGAATTAAAAATACCAATTTTATTTTTAAATTTCTATTGTTTTTAAATTTAATTCAAGAAACGTAAAAATCATTATTAAAAATCCTTTGATTGAAATTTAACTTAAATTATTGAGGAATACATGTATAAACTTTTCATAATCGCTTTATTAATGTTTTTTTTACTTTCTTGTTCGAGTAAAGATGAAGGAATCAAATTAGCTAAAAACTCAAATGAATATAATTTTGCAAAAGAAATATCAATTAAATTTCCTGATCTTGACCCCGATTTGAACAAAACACTTATTAATACAAAAAGTTTTAATATTAACACTGGAGATGTATTTGACGCCTTATTCAGAAACTTTCCAGGTGAAGTGGAAAAATTAAAGGACGTTGATTCAACAAGACTAAAAAAAATCTTTAATGAAAATGCCTATTTACTTGCTGAAAAAAAAATGATCATCATATCTGCAATAGATAATGGTTTTGAAGTATCAGAAACTGAATTAGATAGTATAATGCAAATACAGTATAAAAAGGCCGGTGGAAAAAATAAATTTGAAGAGTATATGAAGAATAAAAATATACCTTTAGATTATATCACTGAAGATTATAAAAACAGCTTATTAATACAAAATTTTTTAAAGAATGCGGTTAAAGATTCAGTTAAAATCACTGAAGCAGACATTCAGAATAAAATGATGCTGATAAGATCTGTTACTTTAAGGCATATTCTCTTGAGAACTGAAGGTTTAAATGAAAATGAG
>DAOWAQ010000299.1 GCA_030634505.1 Calditrichia bacterium | reverse complement strand
GGTGTCATTCTTGTCTATTTCAATATCATGGTATTTTTGTGCCCGACTAATTGCTACATCTGCTAAATCATTTCTATGTTTGGCATCATCACCAAAAGCGCCTAACGGAAAATAATCATATAGATTAACGGCTTGTAATTTAAGCCTGGCGCCCTGGGAAATATTTCCTGTCAACAACCCAAGGTGACATTCATTGAGATTATGTAAAGTTTTTATAAGTTTAGCAACACCAAAATATACATGGGGTATTAATCCATTTTGAATTTCTTTATCCAATTCACTGGCAAAATCTAAGAAAATTATCTTTAATGACTCATAATCTCTTGGATAATTGATTTTACCAAAATCAAGCAAATGCTCTACAATTTCCCAATCTGTTCTCCCACTGTAATTATAGGAATCATCATAAGTAAATTTATTGAATCGCCGTTCTAAAACTCTTTGCATAGCTTTCCTTGGAACACCATGTGTGGACAATATCGTTCCATCTATATCAAACAACAGTAATTTAGATCGGACTGGATTCATGAAATATCTTTCGTTCTAATAACCAAATTGTTTTAATGTGACACTATTTTGTCGCCAGTTCTTTTTTACTTTAACAATTATTTCCAAATATATTTTACTATTTAATAATTTTTCTATTTCTTTTCTGGAATTTGTACTTAATTTTTTTAACATTTCTCCCCTTTTGCCTATGATAATCGCCTTTTGAGAATCTCGCTCTACAAATATTTCCACACTGATATAATTTTTGGCGTTCTTCCGTTCTTTAAATTCAGATATCATAACTTCCACAGAATAAGGTATCTCTTTTTGATATTGATAAAATACCTGTTCACGAATTAATTCTGTTACAAAAAATCTTTCGGGCTGATCTGTTAAAACTTCCGGATCATAATAAGGAGGATGCAAAGGAATAAATTTATTAAATAAATTAATAAGCTGGTCTAATCCGTCATTTTTTTTAGCAGAGATTGGTATCATATCTTCGAATGAATATTTTGTTTTTATTGTTTCCATTAATGGAAGAAGAATAGATTTTGAAAACAAATCAATTTTATTTATTGCTAAAATGACCGGTTTCTTAGATGGATTGATTTTGACTAATTTCTCCATGTCATCTGAAATTTTAATTTCTTCCAATGTGCCATCAATAAGATATAATAATAGATCAGCATCGCTAATTGCTAAATTTACATAATTCATCATTTCTCGTTGCAAACTATATTTGGGCGTCAATATCCCCGGAGTGTCAAGAAATATTACTTGTAAATCGTTTTTATTTAAAATACCCATTACTCTTCGCCGGGTAGTTTGTGGTCTTGGAGATGTTATTGAAAGTTTTACATCAAGCAAATTATTCATCAATGTTGATTTACCCACATTGGGTTGACCAATTATGGCGATATAACCTGATTTAAACTGGGAATTGTTTTGCATTTATTTAAATAAGTTTGATAATGAATAAATAGTCTCAATATCCGGTTTTAATGAATCGAATTTTGTATCTATGCCAAGATTTTTACTTTCTTTTTCGAATATCAATCCAGTTTGTCCCAGAAAGATATAGTTGAATGGAATTATCTTTTCTATTTGGGATTTAAGTTCATTTTTTTTAATATTGTTGATATTTTTTATTCTGATTCCATATTCCTGGGAATCATCCATCGCAATATTTACCAAATCATCCGTTGACTCGTTTTGGGATTTAATCCAATCCAAAGAAACTATGGTTACGGATTCTTTAATTTCTTTATTAATACTAATGTTTATATAATTATTGCGTGATGCCTTTATTCTTTCCTGGCTAAAATTAATTGTGACCTCACAATTTTTATATTTTCCATGAAAGACCGGTCTGGCTAATAATCCTCTTCTATAAACTTCACCCCCAAATTCATCAACTAAATCTAATAAATTACTATGAACTGCATCCCAGTGAATTTTTCTCAAATAATTAATAATGAGAAAAAATAATATTGCCAGTATTAAACCATAAACAATGTATTGCAAATTTAAGTCATCCTCTCTCTTTAGAAATTACGAAATATAGAATGGTGAAGGTGAGAAACATGTTATAAATATTAAATAGGAAAAATACCCCAATATTTTCCTGTTTTCATCAAGTTTAATGCTGTCGTCTATTGTTGGTGGATGTTTAAGTCGAATCACAAAAAAAATAAGTACTGTCCAAAGCAACCAATTTGATGAATAAAAATTTAATAGTGCTAATGCCACGAATGCTATTACAGCAATGATTTTGGCGTTTTTGCCAAACAGAGCATAACTGATGTGCCCGCCATCCAACTGACCGATCGGCATTAAATTCAAGGCTGTTACAAACAAACCGATCCATCCGGCGAAGATATAAGGGAAATGATAAATTTCCCACATAGGTAAATGATCAGCTCCCATCAATGATTTTATAAAGTTAAAAAGAATTGATCCTCCTAAAGTAAATGAATCTTTACCTGTTTCTGACCATTCATGCATAGTCTCCACATATTTGATTACACCTTGTTCATCAGGCAATAAAGAAAATCCCAAAAACAGAAAAAACAAACTAACGATAAAGCCGGCAATGGGTCCGGCAATTCCAACATCAAATAATGCTTTTTTATTGGGAATAGGTGATTTCATTTTTATGAAGGCACCCAATGTTCCAAATCCAAAACCAGGCCACCAAATTGGTATAAAATAAGGAAGTGTTGCATGGATTTTGTATTTTAAAGCATAATAATAATGCCCCATTTCGTGGGAACCCAGGATAGCGATTATCCCAAAAGCATATGGTATCCCGGAAAACAAATTTGACCAGCTTGCAAACGGATCATTCCAGATATTCATAGCTCCGGTCATTGTCGCAGTAATTATTGTTAAAACAAATAATAACAAATTAATTCTTCGATTTTCTCGTTTTACTTTTGGAAATTCCGCTAATATTCTTAACAAGTATTCAAAATTAGATTCCTGTATTTGTGAATAAATACCATTACTACTCATTGTATTCTGAATTTGTTCTATTTCATCTTTGGATATTTTATTTTTATCCTGCCTGAAAATTATTGTTCCGGCAAAACGGCTAAAATAATCCAATTCCATTTTATCACCAACAATTTTTTTAGTTTCATCTATCAATAATCCATTATTCAAAAACATTCCTCCAATGTGATAAAATTTAATTTTCCTGAATCTCACCTGTCATAGGTACAAATCTGACGGGTAATAAAGTTTTCCTTTGAATACCTTTTTCAGTTCTGGTTAGTAATACTAACTCCTGAAAAAGATTTCCCAGGGGAAGTATCATCCTGCCACCTACATTAAGTTGGTCAACTAAAGGTTGCGGTATTTTGGTAGGTGCCGCGGTTATGATAATTGCGTCAAATGGCGCTTCCGAAGGCCATCCCTTGTATCCGTCACCGGATTTTACAAATACATTTTTGTAATTCATATCTTTAAGAGTTTTAGCTGCACTTATTGCTAATACATAAATAATTTCTATGGTAAAAACAGAATCAACAATTTCAGCAAGAATGGCTGCCTGGTATCCC
>DAOWAQ010000334.1 GCA_030634505.1 Calditrichia bacterium | reverse complement strand
GTATTTCGGAAATTAAAAAGTCATCATTTTATGATAAAATAAAGTAAATATTTTAATTATTTTCGATAAAAGATCAAAATTGTATTATCCATCTCAATTTTGAAAATGAAAAGATAAAAGATAAGTCCGACAGGCTGCTAGTACACTAGATCCTGTTTTATTTGCATAAATGCTATCAAAATTGTCAATTGAATTTGGTTCCCACGTACTCCAAACAGCTAAAAAATCAGGATTAGCTTTTAATATATTTTTCATTATATTGCTTATTACATCCCTTCTGCTTGCTTCATCAATGGTTTCATATACTTTGAAGCTATTACTTAAATCTTTTACTGTAGTTAAATAATTTTCAAGATATACTTTTACTTCATCAGCTGCTCCTGCAACATAATTATCTGAAATCGTTATAGCATCATCAAATGCCATATTTTTACTATTAATACTAATATATCCAATGGCAATTGCATAAATAATAATAGTTGTTAGCAAAATAAAAAATTGGATTTTGTGCCTTATTTTCAATTTAATTTTCATAATTCGGGCTAGAAAGTTAGAAATAAACAGAGTGTACGATTTTTGAATTACTATAGTTTGCTAAATTAGAAATATTTTTCCGTATTTTTTACAAACTCTTCAATCATCCTTAAAGATACTTCCATCTCTTCAATAAATCCCATATGTCCGGAATTTTCTAAAACTTTTAATTCAGAGTTCTTCGGGAGTTTTATTTTGGGAAGAACTGAATTATAATCGATATAGTTATCTTTTTTACCGACAATAAATAAAAATGGTATTTTAGTTTTTGATAAGGATTCCGATAAATCAGAACGGTTCATCATAGCAAAAAGATTAGCAATAATTCCTTTTTCAGAAGTTTGTAAAGCTATATTCTTTGCCTTTTCTATTTCATTTTGAAAGCGGCTTAAGTTATCCGTAGCAAATGCATTTGGAATATTAAATGTTGCGATAAGATCTTTTTTTCCGGCTTTTACGAATTCTATCTCGCGCAATCTTTTCTTTTTAGTTTCCTCGGTATCGGCAAAAGGATGTGAATGAAAAAGTGAGAAACCGGAAAGTATCTCAGGGAAAATTTTATTAAACATTAAAGTAATATATCCACCCATGGAATGCCCAATCATAAAACATTTTTCAATATTTAATTCCTTTAACAAATTATATATTGTTGCTGTCAAAAATTCTATGGTATGTACTTCTGCAAAAGTTTCGCTCTTGCCGTGTCCCGGTATATCAAAACTTATTACTCTATAGCTTTTCGAAAGTTTTAGAGCAAATTCTTCCCAAATTTCCAGCGACTCTAAATAGCCATGCAAAAGAACTATAACAGTTCCTTTTCCAAGGTCTGAGTAATACAGTTTTTTATCTTTATTATTTAGAAAACGTTTCATTTTTCTTTAAGCCATAAACGAGCGTTATCTACTAAAGAGAAAATTTTTGTTATCCAGTTTGTTCCGGTCAATAATTGATCATATTCTGTAAAAACTTCTCTAACATAATCATCTTGAGTAACAATGGCGATCTTCATATCTTTTTTAAAATCTGATTGGGATTTATTCATTGTCCCGATTATTGTAATATCGTATGAAGAAATATTGAATTCATCAATATGTAAGAAATCAAAAATTTGATACTTAATTGTGTCAAATTTTGCATTACTTATCACATAGTTGTTGGCATCAATTAAATCCCGGGCTGTTACTTTACCCCTGAATTTAACATACACTCCTTCTTTATCCCAATTGATATTAAAAGTCATATTAGTCTATCTTTTGTGAATATATATTAATGAATAAAAGTAAATTTTATTCAAATCAATTATTTAGAAAAATACTAATTATTATTCACTTTGTTCATGAGAAAAGTTCATCAATTTTTCAATTTCATCAACTTCTCTTGGAATATCTTCCATTAAATCTATAGGCTTTAACCCAACAACAATATCGTTTTCAATTCGTATTCCAATATTTTCTTCCAGAATATAAATCCCGGGCTCACATGTCAAAATCATACCTTCTTCTAAAATAGTTGTTCTTTCTCCAACATCATGCACATCAAGTCCAATGAAGTGGCTGATCCCATGAGGATGATATTTTTTAATCAGTGATTTTTCAGGATTTTGATTATCCACGTCATCCTGAGTATATAATCCAAGTTTAATATGCTCTTCCTGGATTAATTTCTCTACTCTCTCATTTATTTTATTTATTGTTGTACCCGGAGTCAGCCAACTTATAGCTTTTTTCATAACTCTCAAAACAGCATTATAACATTCTTTTTGCCGAGGTGTAAATTTTCCGTTCACGGGAATTGTTCTGGTACAATCGGCAGCATAGTTGGCATATTCGGCTCCAAAATCCATCAATAGTAAATCACCATCCTTACAAATTTTATTATTTTCAATATAATGTAATACACAAGCACTTTTGCCTGAAGCAATAATGGGAGCATAAGCATGATCTGTTGCCTTATTCCATAAAAATTCATGAGTTATTTCTGCTTCTACCTGATATTCTGTTACATTTGGTTTTACGAATTTTAAAACTCTATTAAATGCTTTATTAGTAATTACGCAAGCTTCTTTCATCAATTCAATTTCTTCAGGTTCTTTTTTTAAGCGTAACTTTTTCATGATAGGAGCCAGTCTCTCTATTTCATGCGCAGGGAATTCTTTTTCCAGAGTTTCTACAAACCTCTGATCAGCAGAAATTACATCAGGCTTAAATTTGGGGTTTTCATTTAAATTCAGATAAATATTTTCAGCATTTATAGCAAGTTCTCTAAAAACAGAGTCGAATTCTGTAATATATTTTATTGTTGAAATACCTGATGTTTTTATAGCTTCTTCTTTTGTGTATTTATGTCCTTCCCATATGGCTATTTTTTCATTGCTTTCGATAATAAATAAGATTTCTCTTAATCCCTTATTTGGATGATTTGGGCAAAGTGTTAAAATAGTTTTTTCCTGATCTATTCCTGTTAAATAAAACAGATCTGAGTTTTGACGAAAAGAGAAATATTGATCTCCATTTCTGGGCATTTGATCATTAGAATGTATAACAGCTAAAGAATTTAATTGTAAATATTTTATTAGTTTTTTTCTGTTTTTCTCGAATAATGAATTGTTTAACTGTGGATATTTCATAACTTAGAACTGTTTTAAATTATTGCAAATATGTTTCTAAATATTGGATTTACATATTTAAGAAAATATATTTGTATCTATACACATGTATTTTGTAATACTAACTCGCAATTTAACTAATGTTCTATAAAAATTAAATTCTATGAGCAAATTTCTCACTTCATCCATTGGACAAAAATTTTTCATGAGTATTACCGGATTGTTTCTCATGAT
>DAOWAQ010000024.1 GCA_030634505.1 Calditrichia bacterium | reverse complement strand
GATGGCTATCGCACCACCATAGGCAAAACCTGGCCATCCGCCATCGTAACCATTCGGATGTTCAGCGGTACCATTGGCAGCCTGACCGCCGTCACCACCGATTATGTTACAGTCATAAATTACACAATTTTTAATAATAGTTAATGCAAGTGATGTTTTCCCTTGCGAGGTTTCCCCTGCAATAATTACAAGATCGGTATCCTGTAAGCCCCCGGTAAATTTATCGTACTTGGTTAACCCGGTTTTTATTCCCATTTCAATACCAGATATGATGTTTTTGATTATATTATCGGCAACAACATCAAACCGGGTTGAATTCTCTTCTCCGAAACTCATAATTTTTGCATACTCGTTTTGAAGGAATGAAAAAATATCATCTATGTCTATTGTGTGATCGTAGCTTTTTTGTTTAATTTCTTCGCTTATTCTGATCAATTCACGTCTGCCAAATTCCTGCTGAACAATTCTAATGTGGTGTTCTACATGTGTAGCAGAAGCAACTTTTTTTGCTAATTCAGTAATATAATTCACGCCACCAACTTCATCTAATATTCCTAAATCCAATAATTTTTTTACAACCTGTGTTAAGTCTATTGGAATGGAATTATCGGAAAGGTTTTTAACAACCTCTATTATTTTTTGATGTTCGTGTTTATAAAACCATAATGGATTAACCGGATTGTTAATAAAACAATCAGCCTCTACTATCATTGCCCCAATTACAGATTCCTCTACATCTGTCGCATGGGGCAATAAATTAGCATCTTGAAATCCGTATGTTTTATCTTCATTCACTGTGTTTTGTTTAATAATGATAATTCTTGAAATGGTAGTGTAATTCCTTAATATTGAAAAAAACGGGAATATTAATAGATCGGGCCATTTCTACTTCCTTTAAAGTACCCTTGGATTTATCCCAATTTATTAATCCATCGTGATCTGGAACTACAAAAACACAATCCGATACTTTTAGCCAATCCATAGAATAATCATAAAACATTTCTACTGCGAATTCTTCTCTCCAGCGTAATATGACAAATTCTTTATCAAACCAAGGCGCAAATGGGGAGAATCCTAATTGAAATAATTTAGCTGCATATTCTTGTCCTCTCCCTATGTTCCTTAAAACACCTAAAACATTGTCATCTGAATACGCTCCTGCTACATAAACTTTAATCATAACTTTTTCTTTTTTAAATTATATTTCTTTTAATGATTGTTTCTTAAACTTTGCTTTTCCATCGCTCTCATCCCGGCGTATAAATCCTTGGATGGTAGCTTTCCAGTTTTTATACATCATTCCTTTAGATTCTGAATAAATTCTGGCAGCCTCCCAATAGTAATTAATATCATATTTTTGATACTTAATACCAATTTCGGCAATCAATTTATCTACATCAAAATAAGGAGAATTTTTAAATAAATGTTTCCCTTCTTTATTCTTACTATTACCTTTACTATTACTATTACCTTTACCTGTGGGGCTGATTAGCCCCTGATAAGCCCCTAAATTCTCCTCTTTTATTTCAATAATTTCACCTCTGTTTTTTAAAACATGTACACATGGAATTGAATTGAAATAATTAATATTGTCTTGAAATTTAGACACATTATTTTTTAATAATTCTAGTATAGATTTGTGAGCATTGTTGTATTTGTTTAATGGAAGGTTTTTTTGATGTCTAATAAAGTTTTTTAAATAAAGTATACTACCATCATCGCTTAAAATTAAACCCTTCGATAATCCTGTCTTAGATGCTAAATATTGTTTTTCATTTAAACCTAAAAAGAATTCAATAGAGCGCATAGACTCCTCCCAAAAACCAGCACCATTTACATTGTCGATTAAAAAATAAAACAGCAATTTTGCGCTTGGCCTCAAATCTATAAACCAATTATCTTTATATTTTTCTGTATCTGTAAAACGGCTTGCCATGATGATTTAATATAACCTTTTTATTCGTTTTTTTATAGGCGACAATTGAAACAAACCCGGCTCGCATATTATTTCAATACCATTAGAAAACTGAACTGCAAAATAATGCGCAGATCGTGTTTGAATTCTCACAACCACAATAGGATTCGCCCCCCTTAAACGCTCTTTTAATAATACGTTTTGCTTGCTATCTTTAATGAATTCTTTTAACAAATGGATTAATAATTGTCCATTTAATGCTTCCCTTTCTGTGGTAGATAAACGCTTGTAATCTAAATCATCCAGATAATCGGTCGCATTTTTCAATACTGCAAATTTATTGGGTATTGCTTTTACGTAAAAATTATTGTGATATAGTTTCATGATTTAATATCTACTTGGTTTTCTTTTATGATTGGTTTTTGTTCTTTTTATTTGATTTAATACTATTGCAAATTTCCCTAATGCTATTGCCAAATCATTCATTGCTTTTGCAAAGTCAATAAATATTTTTTCAGTTTCTTTTTCAGTCATTTTTATTAATTTATTTCCAGGGTGATTCAATTCCCCTACGTTCTAATTCTGCATTAAATAATTTTAGATAATGTTTACTTATTTTACCAAGCGTATATTTATCTAATTTCATTGATTGATTCTTTTTCCTGTCCAGCCATTCCAACGTCCCTTCTCCGTGTGTGCGCTCTATCCATTGGGCCATAATTTCAGGCTTCCCAGAAAAATGAATATTGTCAGAATAGCTCTGGGGTGCGAGATTTTTAAATTCTAATGCAACTGATTTGTGCTGATCCGATTTATGGAAGTGTCCACAATGAATAGATTTGTCAGTTATATGATATTGTAAATGCGGAGATGTACAACAACGCACCATCAAATCATCGTCTGCATAATGTAATAAAACATATCTACTGCAATTCAACCACGCCCTTGATTGGTAAAATCGTTCCTGTGGTGTTTTTCTTGGGTTCTGTCGCATCTTCTCTAGTCCCTTAATGTCTTTGTGCCGCTCTTCCTCTTGCTTGCTTAAAACAGCCTTTATTTGGTGTCCAGCGCAATATCTGAAATACAAAGTATTGTTACCCGGTTTTTTAAGTCGGGATTCATCGCATCCTTTAGTATTGCATTTTGGAACTTTTCTCATGATAGTTCTTTTATGGCTTGTCTTAAAATCCAAATGCGTTTAGCGATGCCGTAACGAGTGTCGGATGGAAACCAATAACCACCTCCACATCTTTTGGGTTTCTGTTTATAAATTTCGGGAAATTTACTCATACCATTACCATAAGCAGAATTACCTTTACCAAATATTTCATTTTGAGCTTCATTGATAGTATGACATAATCCAAAAAACCACTTTCCTTTTGCATTCTCTTTGTAAATTCCAAGAGCGTTTTTGTAAACTTCTAATCTTTGTTTTTTATTCATGACATATTGTTTTATGATCCCTTAAAAATGGGTATCGTTTGTAAACTAAATCCCTTTTGTCCAATAATTCTTTTACATTCTCAACCTGACTTCTTGCATGTATAAAAGAGGTGTGGTTTTTATACCCAATTATACTGCACACCATTTGCTGACTTACCGAAAATTTCTTGTAAAGAATGTAAATAATAATCATCCTTGCATCTGTTACATCTCTCCCCCCACTTCTTCTCATGTGGGATATATTTTTTATTACATCATTGTGGCAAACATCTAATGCATCTGCAACCAACCATGTAATCTCTTTCATTATATATTGCCCTATATAAAAAACCAGAGTTTCAATGTTATCGGTCTTGAATACCCCTTTAGGGAATACTTCCGCCTCCCATCCTGTTTCGGTTGGTTTGATATATCGAAGCCATTGCCAATATCCATCTAAAACCGCTATCGATGCCTTGTACATTTTTTATAGTTTTGATAAAAATTTTTCAAAGTCTTTTTCAATAGTATTAATAATTCCATCGTATTTTTCATCCTTATAAAATGCACCAATCACATTCTCGTAAACCCAAGGCAGTTGATTTCGGATATAGTTTTCGAATGTATATTGGGACATTCTACCAAATGCAATAGAATTATATTCGATTAATTCCTTGCCATCTTTGAAGGTAAATATTACTTTATAATCTCCTTTAACGGTCTGAAGCCATCTGTAAAAATGTTTTTTTGGAATTTGCTTATGAAATTTATCCGGGAGATAATCATATATAAAAGCAATCAAAGCAAAATAGCAACGATGAAATTTAACATCCCTGCTATTTTTGATTTCCACATTCACAACCTCCCCTATAGATAACTGATCACACAAATCAAACGCATTCTGATTTACCGGGCGAAATAAATGTCCCCCGGTATAACTTAATTCTACTTGTTTTGCAAAATCAGATGTTTTCATTATAGATAATTATAATGATGATATTGTTTGATTTCTTCTTTGACTAAGGAAATTATTAATTTGAATTTTTCTTTCATTTGCTGGTGCATCTCCTTGTCTGGATATATACGAATTATAAAAGGCTTTAAACTTGGATGGAATGACATAAAATCACAATATGGTGCTTCTGTTACCATTAGCTGTCCCTGTACTTGCCATTTATATACATTTGGTAATTTGCCGGATTTAATATATCCCCACTGTGTTTTTTTCTTTGGACATTTAATTTCTAAAATACCACCCCCATCAATAAGTCTATCTGGGGAAACACCTACCCATTCATGAAAAGGATCAGATTCGTCTGGAACACAAAACCCAACTTCAAAAACCTCAACACCCAATACATTTTCATATTCTTTGGCTGCAAAAGGTTCTAATTCAACACCTCTTTCCATATCAGAATTAAAATAAGTTTCCTCGACTTCTCCCGATACTATTTCAGCAGCAATTTCTTCTATTAATTCCTTGAATCCTTTAGTTGATTCACCTGACATTGCAACTGCAAATTTTGATGCTGTTATTCTACCCATGCGGTGTTCAAACCATGATTCACTACCCTGTATTACGTTTATTGTAATCATTTTACCAGAACTTTATCTTGTTCCACCATCCAATCAATCATTCTTTTTGCTGTAGCAAACATTTGTTCTGGTTTGATGTGTCCAGAAACAACTAAATCTTTTGCATAAGCCATTGCAAACCCTGAATATTTATTTTGCTCCCGTTGCATGGATCGCCCCGAATTAGAAAAACCATTATTTTGCTGTATTGGCTTTATTTTATTCCAGGGTTTATTATTTTTCATTTGAATTTCTATTTCAAATTCAGATTCTTGCCCTGCTATAAATTTATTTTGATCCTTTTTCTTACTCGAATAAAAACCAGATTTTTTTTCACCGTCCTCTTCGAACACAATTTCATGTCCGTACAGTGTACCAAATTTAGTTTCATATTCTTTTTTAAATGTAGCCGAAATAATTTTACGTTTCATTTTATTTTATTTAATGATTGTAGTTTAAGGGTGTGGAAAACTAAATAATTCATCTATTGTCATGCTCAATTCATTGGCAATAATCTCAGCAGCATTAAAACTAATTTTGCTCTGTTTGTTCTTGTCGATTGCATGGAACATGTTTAACGCAGATTGAAAAGTCATCAACCCTTGCCCTTCTATTTTCCTAGCCAAATGAGCTAAAGATTTCGATTCGTCCTTGTGCTTTTCGTTGTGCGATTTTATTGCTTCTCTTATCATTGTAATGTATTTGTTAATAATGCAAATGTAATACAAAATATTGTAATAACAAAATAATTAAGGCTAATAGCGTTCGCTTACGCACCTCACTTCTTTGTATCTTCGTTAATAATTTTAAATTGCTTGCATCTAATCGAGTAGTAAACTGGACGGAAATCTGGCATCCACTCGAATACTGGCTGCATAGCCTTTAAATCAAAGCAGTATGTATCCCAAACTTTCAATATTTCAAAACGATTTCCTGACTCAAATTCCAATATTGCTCCTTCTGTTGCGGTAAATTTCCACCCTAAATATAAATCCCTCATATTTGTCAATGCACTTGTGTAATCCATAAACTGCTCCCAATTGCCAGCACAATTATAAACAACCCGAACCGCATCTGTTATCCATTCGGGAACTTCTTTAACCATACCATTTTCCCATTCATCTTCTCCGTAATGGTCTGGTTTATAATGCACCTTTTGTCCGATGCTTAGTTTTGAAATATCAATTATTTTTCCCATAATAAAATATTATACATAAGGTGTTTTAAAATTCATTTCCGTGCCGTAAAAAGTATAGTTTACATTTTCACCTATAATTCTCGATCTCCCGTAGAATGTAAGAATACCAACCCACATCGCAAGTAATTCCCAGTTCCCAACCTGGATGGATTTAGAGCCAACGAATAAAGACAATCTGTTAACTACAATATTATCAATTCGCATTTTGGTAATATTGCGGTTGCCGTTCATTATTTCAAATGAACAATCTAATTCAAACCTAATCTGTCCGTTGATTATCTTCCCTTCTTTGGTTGTTATATGATATTTTTTAGCTCCGGAACTGGTGTCTGAAAATGTTCTATGATAAACTCCATCCTCTACACATTCGATTCCGAATATGCCAGATGTTTTGTCGTAAAAGTTTAATAATGCAAATGACATAAATTTTGCAATATTCTTTGCTTCGTATTTGTTAATCCTGATTTTCATGCTTCTATTTTTATATCTGATAAATTAACATTTAATTTTTTTGCAATTTCGCAAACCTGACAACGATTAAACCAAGTAGCCCAAGGATCAATATTGTTAATAGCATCCAATAAAAAAATTTCACTATCAATATGATGAACCCATTTATATTTATTAATAGATACAATACTATTTGAATCTATATATTTACCATTACTGTATAAACAAATATGAGAGCAAGCCATTGGAATGCCTTTATTATTTTTTAATACTTCTGAATTATTTAAAAAACTAGATTCCCCATTATATAAGAAAACGAATTTTTCATCTCCTTTTAATTGATTATTTTTTTTCAACCAACGATATATCGTTAATGCAGCAATGCCACAACCCCCACAATTAATATTATGGATATCGTTTGATAAAAAATTCCTAATATCCTCTACAGTTTCCATTATATATGATTTAATTTTAAAAATTGTTATATATAGTTCGCAAAAGACATCTGTCCAATCCGGGAAAAATTATGGCATCCCCCGTTATTGGTTGTGTCAAATCTAAATTGCATATAAAAATCAGATGTAATCTTTATTTTTTGGGTTGATCCTTTTTTATATATGATAGTATCTCCCTCCATGTCACAAAAATAATTCATATCTTTTGCTAATCGAGCAAATAAATGATCCTTGAATTCGGGATCTTTGTTGAAATTACAACTATTGGGGTAAGCCTTTTTGGTGTTTACCTCTTCTATTGCATAATATGTTAGAATGTAAATTCCCATAACCTTAATATCTATAAAAACCAATCTTAATTCCTCTGCGCAAGTGGCAAATGCATTTATCATCTATGCTATTAAAAGCCCTTTTAATCATATTGTTGAAAATCTCATTTTGATCTTCTACATTGTTGGTTTTGGTTTCTTCCAATATTCGTTTCAATCCAGATACACCATACAACAAATTGACTTTACGATTATTAATAAAGCCATGTACCTTAATTTTAAATTCTCGGTTTATTTGTTGTGTTGTGAACATTGTAGGATTATTCTGTTGCTTTTTTGATTGCTTTTTTACATCTGTTCATTAAATCAAAGTTTTCAGTTCTCTCTAAACTCATTGAACCCAAAACATAATCAAGACACTCCAATAATTCAGGTGCAGATGCAATTAGTTTTGCATTGGCTTTGTATTCTCCTAATTCTTGTTCGTGTCTTTCTTTTTGTCCTGTGTAACGAAATGGTTTAGGCAAAAAACAGATGAATCCACCAGAAGTTCTAACACCTCTTTCTTTGTTACTGTTAAATGTTGAATACCATTTCTCTTTTGTAAATTTTGTTTTCATCGTTTCAAATTTAAATTAACATTGTAGCTAATTAGAGAATCGAACTCAAAGCGTTTATTCTTTCCCGCCGTACCAACTTATTAGCTGTTTAAAATTATAATTATTCAACTTCCTCTATAATTTGAATATCATTTACTAAATCAGAAGAATCTTTAATAACCCAATCTTCATCAACATAACCATCTGAATCATCCATGCCATGAATGCAGTAAAAAACTTCTCGATCTTTTGCAATGGTTTCAGCTTCTTCTTCTGTTTTTGCCTCTACTATGGTAGCGACTTCAACTCTTGCATAACCTGTAATTTTATATTTCATAATATTCCTCTTGTAATTCACATTTAGATTTATTAACCCTTACATTTCTTGTCCCTTCATTAAAGTTTGCCTCAATAAATAATGTGTTTGTATTTACCTTTAATATTTTAGAAGGAACAGTCTCAAAAGTTCTATCAATTTTTCGATAATAATAAATATAATCGCCTTTTGTGAATTGTGTTTTCATTATTTCGAATTTTAAATTATACTGCAATATAATAATAAATTTATTAACATGCAAACATTTTTTAATAATAATTACATTATTAAGTTATTTTTTCCTAATTTGCATTCTAAGCAACTTTCTCCCATTCTGGGTATATGCACAACAAAAACAGGAATGTTTAAAATTTACATAGTGGAAATGCCTATGGTGGGAAAATAAAAAGGGATGTAATATTACACCCCTAATACAGATAATTTTTAACAATTTTACTCCCCTGGCAATTGCTTGTTAATCATTTCGTTTTTGTCAGCACTGCTTTTGCTACTACCAAAATAATAACTGATAATAATACTGAGTTTTGTTAGAAGTGCTCCAACGGCAATGTTTAATAAATCCCTGTTTGTATCAGGAATTTCCCTGAAAAACAAAACTGCCAATAGTGACAATATCAATATTATAACACCACTGGCAAGAATAAACATAAATAATTCATTTTTTTCATAATATTTCTCCGTTTTCAATTAATATATTTGTGAATTTATAATGTCCGTTATCCAATCGTTTTACATAAGCGAATCCAGACTGCCAATCATTTAAGGGCCTATATTCTGGATTCATATCACAAAGACAACCAATCGAATGTGTTTCTATGGTTTGCTGCTGTAGAGTTCTGGTAGAAAAAGAATCTTTTCTATGAGCATGACCACAAACTGCGTTTGTCCTTGCTTTCATAAATAACCATCTTGCAACACCTACGGGATTCCATATTCCTATCCGGTATTCATGTCCGTGCAATATTGAAAGATATTTAGTAAATTGAACAATTCGTTTATCCTTGATAATTTGTAAATTGTATTCCTTAAAATCAAAACTGCCATTTTTTGCCAAGCAACTTTCAAATGTAAGGAATCCCACAAGTTCCGGGACTGATCGCAATACTGCATTTTCTATTCTCTCTTCATGATTCCCCAGCTTATAAAATATCGGACATTTAAATATATAATTTAAGCTGTCTATAAATTCCCGAAGAGCATCAAATTCCATTTCCATATCCCGCTTTCTTGGATCACGCAAAAATCTTGAAGCCTTGTAACAATCGAGTATATCACCATTAAGTAATATTCCATCAATCTCTCTTTTTTTAAGATATTCTATTGCAGCATCGAGATTGGTTTTATTATGGAATGGAATATGAATGTCATTTAATATTGCCAGTGATTTTACAGACTCCGGAATAGTAAACGGGGAATAATCATTTAAATCTGGTTCTAAAAATCCGTGAAATTTTTCTGCGAATAATCTATTTTTTTCATTTACTCCTTTTCTACCCTTGGAATCGCGTATTTCCCTGGCATAGCTCCTTATCTTGTCGATATTTTTTTCATTATACTCTCCGAATAATTTAGGATTCGCATGTAATATCATTTTCGATAACGTACGTGTTGGGAGTGTGAACAGATTGTTTTCTGTTATAAAACTTCTTATGTAGTCGTATTTAGTCCCTTTAACTTTCATAATTAATTAAATTTTACAACACAAATGTATATATAATAATTGTATTATGCAAATTAATCTTTTTTGCTTTCTTTTTGTTTTTTTAATTTCAACCTGTAGGATAAAATACCCAAAACAATTCCGGTGACAAGAGACAAGGTAACTAATGCAGGATTAATACTTTCGAAAAAAGATAGAATTCCGATACCACCTCCTGACGTTGGTGCTCCGATTGTAACAACGGTTTTGCTTAAAAAATCTTTTAAATACTGTGCCATTTTAGTTTTTCTTTTTTAAATTATATAATCGATTGCTTTAATTTATCTTTAATTTAAACTTTTTACCCAATACCAGTGAAAGAGGAATGCTAATCGAACAGGAATACACAGTAGCTTTTATGTCTTTAAAATCAAAACCACCATAATCTATTTGGTCATAAATTTCTTTGCCTATAGCCACAATTGCAGTTGCTACAATTGCAGATGATACTGCTAGAAATTTACTTCCAGTATGATAATAAACAACAAAATAAACTGAAGTACTTATTAATGTACCCACCGCAAAGTGAAGTTGTTTATCGTACTCCCTTATGTCCTGAGTGAATCCCTGTACAGATATTAATAGAAGCAATATGATTATTGGTTTTTTCATTTCTGCATCAAGTCATAATAATAAAGTTTTTCTGCCAATCCTTTTAGTATGGCTGTATCTTGAACACTGTATAAATCATTCAACCATTCATAAACCTTTTTCCCTGAAACAACAGCATTTAATGGCAATTCAATTATATAGTTGTCTTTTGATTTAACAAGCAAACTATCATTATATATTTCAACGTTATAAAAAAAATACACCTGTTTCTCTGTGAATTTAGGATACATGAATTTAATGTGATAGCTAAGATTTAGTGTATCAGAACTAAACATTTTTACCTCAGAATAACGTTCAAGTTTTATTCCGTAGTTTGGAACAAATAAAGTTGTATCCTGACTGTAACTTGCAATTGCTAAGATTGCGATTGTTAGCGTTAAAAATAATTTTTTCATGTTTTTATATTTTAAAATGTACTAAAATCAACCAACGTGATAGTCTTAGTTGTAGAACCATCATTAATTTTTATCATTATGTCTCCATCATCTCCACTTCCAGTTCCGTCACTTTGCCAAATAACATAACCACTGGTTAGAGTAGAAGGATCAGAACTTTTTTCATATCCAGATGCATTTGTTAAATCGTGTTCTATATTACTTTCATTTTTAAAATATGGTATTTCATCTACTCTCACATAGAAAAAACCAGTGTTAGAGGTGGGAGTACCGGGGTTAGAGTCACCCACTTTTAACCAAGTATCAGAATTTACAAAACCTGCATCTATACTACCAGTAACTTCTATTCCTGATACATATAATTTTCCCGATGCCCAATAAAAAGTTGCATTGCCTTCTAATGTACCATCACCAGTCCAAACACCTATTTGATTATCCACAGGAGTGCCTACTTTTGTTACTATTCCTAGATCATCATTAAACGAACTTAAATTAATAGAAGATGGATTTGTCCACGTAGGAGTGGTTGTAGTTCCTGCACCTGTGTAGAGATAACCAGAAGCACCAAGCGAACCGCTTTTATGTGCGTCTAATAATAGTGATGTTCCAGCAATGGAAAAGTCTAATCCATTAATAGACTCACCCCCATCCAATAAATCACTTCTTAAAGCACCGTGAGAAACAAGTGTTCCCTGTGCATAAGTAGTTGTGCCGGAAAAAATTGCTTCTGTTTCGTCTAATTTTAAAGCTATTGTTTGTGAAGTTCCAGTAACTACATACAAAGGTCTGCTTACAATTGTTGGTCTTGTTTGTAAAATCATACTACCACTTTCAAACGTAGTACTTGAACCGCTACCACCATAAATAAAAGGCTCTACCCCACTTGTTAGGGGATCAGTTAACTGATTAGCCCCAAGGTCTATATATGCACCACTGCCACCAGTCAATGATAGATTATTGGATATTTCTATTTCACCTGAAAATATAGCTCTTGTTTCATCTATTTCTAAAGCTGTTGTTTGCGATGCACCAGTAACTATATATAATGGTCTACTCAATGTTGGTCTTGTTTGTAAAATCATACTACCACTTTCAAACGTAGTACTTGAACCGCTACCACCATAAATAAAAGGCTCTACCCCACTTGTTAGGGGATC
>DAOWAQ010000232.1 GCA_030634505.1 Calditrichia bacterium | reverse complement strand
GGCTTACCTATTTCCTGCTTACGAAAAATATTTCCCCACATCGTGTCTTCTTGCATCAGCTAATCCATAATAATTTAGTAATGTTAATCACTTGATCAAGTTAGAAACTACATAAATTAAAAGTTCTCTTCCTTTTAAAAAAATAAATAAAACCAAAAAGAATAATTTTATCTATTCAATAAGTTCAAGAATTGCACGTTTACCGGATTTTGATGCAACTGCGTTTAGTAAAGTCCTTAATGCATTAACGTTTTTCCCATGCTTTCCCAATACTTTACCAAAGTCACCTTCACCAACCCTCAACTCATAAATACAAACCGCTTCACCGTCAACCTCGGTTATTTTAATTTCATCAGGTTTATCCACTATCGGTTTAACAATGTGTTCCAAGAATTCTTTTAGCATAATATCCTTCTATCTATTAGAGATTAATATGTACAAAGTTTAAATGGGAACATAATAAAAGTTTTAAATAATGAAAATAATCCATGTTTTTTCAAAGTTTAATCGTTTTACGTTTAAAAATAAAACCAAAATCACTCAATTCATCAAGTACCGGTTTATAAAGTTCGGGAAGTGTCGGGGGCATCAGAACGCCCGTGGCTTTTATTTTGCCTTCTATGATAAGTTTTGCTGAAATAGCCGGTGGAAGGGCAACGGCTCTTGACATTGCGGAATCACCATTTGGAATACCTTCCACAACCATTGTCGCTAACCGTTTTTCTCGTCGACCTCCAGTAAATTCGGCTAGCACATCAATGTGAAGAATAATCATATCTTTTTCATGTGGTTTATAATACATTTTATTTAGCATGAGATCCAGAAGCACATCCAAATTTGTACCTTCTTTAATTTCTATCGGCTTATCATCAAAAAATCCGAGCCATTTTAGACGATGTACAATATCCGCATTGTAATTGGTATTCAAATAGTTACTCAATTTATGTTCAAGATCATTGGGCGATTCTTCATTAATTAAATCCGCAGTAAATTGTCGATACGTTTTTCCCCCGAGATTATTAACTTTCTTATTATTCAACAGGTCGAGCGCCATTATATTTTTCATGTGATTACAATAACCGGAAAATCGCAAAAGCCCGCGGTAAAATGAAACGTCTTTGTCCAGGCCAAATGGTTTTACATATTTTTGAACATCTTTATTGGGATACGATTCAAATGTTCCTAAATCGTCTATATCCACATACCAGAAATGTTCGAATAGTTTATCACCGGGCACATCAATTTTTTTACCGTTTTTAAGATAACCGGCAGCGGTTTGTGCTGCAACAAAAACTGTTCTTGGATCCCATGAAAACTTATAGCCCATCGGGTTATTATTGGACCCATAGGCTGGCAGCCCACTGCCATATGAATTAAGACTGATTACCCTGCCGCCTTCCTCTTTAACCTCATCAAGAACCATTTGAGTGCCAAAATGATCCATACCGGGAACTTCACCCAATTCATTTAGAATCAGTAACCCTTTTTCTTTTACCTCATTTTCTAATGCCAGTAATTCGGGAATTTCATAAGCGGTAGTTAGCATGTTTTTGCCGTTTCGCAAACACGATTTTGCAACATGAATGTGAATTGGTTTGGGCACCATGCTAATCGCAATATCAACTTCACTAATCACCTTATCAAGAATACTTGGGTCATTGTTTGGCCAGGAAACGGCTTTGCCGGCTGTTCTTCCCGCGATAACTTTTTCTGCTTTTGAAACGGTCCTGTTTACCATTATCACCTGGTATCCGCATTTTTCGATAAAATAATCAACCATTGGTTTGGTCATTAAACCGGCGCCGACAATCGCAACCTTTTTCATTTTCACCTCTCTTTCAAAAGATTTATCTATTTCATTATTTTTCTATTCAAGTCAAATGTTATTTTTAATCAACATAAAAGCAACTTCAGATGGCCAGACAATTTCTAAAGGTTAATCAGTATATTTTATTTTATCAATTTTTTTCATCAGTTTATCTGTTTAATTTAAAGCAACAATAATTATTTGTTAATGTAGAATATCCTCAAAACATTTCTTTTCCATATTTATGATTCTGCAACAAATGCTGCATTTCAGTCCGATAACTATGTTCCGTAGAAATCCCTGAGCTAAATCTTTGTTTTATATTTTTACAATATTGTTTGAGAGCTTCTGCATCAAATTTATATTGAGATTTAATAGATGTACAAATTCAAAATTCTATCACAAATGAATAATCCTGCCGCCCCGAAAGGGATCCCTATGGGACAAGTAGTGGGATATCACCTAATGTGTCATTCCGGAATTCTGCTTTAGCAGAATATCCGGAATCTATGTTTAGATTCTCCCATGGGGATGCCTTTGGTACCGCCAAAAGATTGCCTGCCCGAGTCAGGCGGGTGGGAATGACTAAGCGGGGCAAGCCCCTGTGGATTAAACCCACTTTTAAAAATAAACCTATAAAGCAAAAAGGGATGCGATTGCATCCCCTTTCAGAATTAATATGTATTCTATCTGCCGCTTTGACTTTTAAGATATTTATAGAAATCATTGTCACTTGATAAAATTAACCAGTCGTCTTCATTAAACGTGGATTCGTAGGTTTCCATTGTTTTTAAAAATTTGTAGAAATCACGCGTTTCAGCATTCCGATTATAAGCTTGTGCGTAAATTCCGGTTGCTTCTGCATCCGCTTTACCTTTTATTGTTTCGGCTTCTCTAAAAGCGCCAGAGGTAATTCGTTTTAATTCTTTTTCTTTACTTCCAATGATTTTTGAAGCTTCTCCCTGACCCTCTGAACGATATTGGTCAGCAATACGCTTACGTTCTGTAATCATTCGATCATATACCTTTACACGAACTTCTTCCACATAATTGATTCGTTTGAAACGAAGATCAAGTAATTCTATGCCAAGATCCTGTGTTCTTGCCGTAGCTGCTTTTAAAATTTCACGGGTAATTTTTTCCCTGCCATATTTAATAGCTAATTGCTTTCGTTCTTCCCCTGCACCGATTACCGTTGAATCCCGTACAAATTCTCTGTTTGATGATCGAACTAATTCATCCAATCCATGATTTGCAATAGCGGTTCTGGTTTCACCATCAAGTATGTCATCAAGACGGGATTGAGCGCCCAATTCATCTCTTAATCGTTGGAAGAATAAAAGTGGATCAGTTATTCGCCAACGAGCATAAGTATTTACCCAGATAAATTTTTTATCTTTGGTGGGAACCTGGTTTGGATCACCGTCCCATTCAAGAAATCGTTTTTCAAAAAAATTGGCTTTCTGGATCAATGGAATTTTGAGATGAATTCCTGGTTCGGAAATTGGGTCACCCACCGGTTTTCCAAACTGGGTTATAATTACCTGGTCTGTCTCTTGAACAACAAATGTCGAAGAACTAATAATAATGAATAATATTACTACTGCAACTATGATAGCGATAAGTTTTTTATTTTGCATTATCAATTACCTCCTTTTTTAAATCTAAAAGAGGAATTAATCCTTTAATATTCTCATCGATTATTAACTTCTTACCTACTTTCGGAAGAATATTATTCAATGTTTCCAGGTACATTCTTTGCCTGGTAACCTCTTTTGCTGATCTATACGCTGAGTATAATGAATTAAAACGAGCAGCTTCACCCTTAGCCTTATTGACACGCTCCAAAGCATATCCCTGTGCTTCCTGTATCATTTGTTGCGCCTCACCGGCAGCGCGAGGTATAACTTTATTATATTCTGATTGTGCCTGGTTAATTAGTTTTTCTTTTTCCTGTTGCGCCTGGTTTACTTCATTAAATGACGGTTTGACACGATCCGGAGGATTAACGTCTTGCAGAACAACCTGGTCAACCTTTATACCTGTTTCGTATTGGTCGCATAATTCCTGCAGTTTGACCTGAGAAGAAACACTAATTTCCTGTCGTCCAATAGTCAATACTTCATCGACACTGCGGTCACCAATAATTTCGCGCATAACCGCTTCTGTCATTGCTCTAAAAGTTAATTGTGTTCCCCGAACCTTGAATAAATATTTATAGGGATCACTTACACGATATTGTACAATCCATTCAACCACGGCAGAATTCAAATCACCTGTTAGCATTAATGATTCTTCAAGAAAACTACCCGATGCATATCG
>DAOWAQ010000168.1 GCA_030634505.1 Calditrichia bacterium | reverse complement strand
TTTTTCGGCTTCTTTTTCAATATCATTTCTTTTAATTAAATCTTCTTCCTTATCTCTTATTGTCGATTCTTTATCTTCTTTTTCATCATCATTCTTTTTATTTAATTCTGCTTTTTCCTCATCCAACGGTTTATCAGGTTTTTTGATAATTTCTGGTTTTTCTTCATCTTTCAAAGAATCTGACTTTGTTGTATCTACAGGCACTTCTATTTTGGGTTTTTTAATTTTATTTTTTGCAATTTTTGCATATTCAGTTTTTGGATATTCTTTAGCTAAAAGTGTGTATGATTCAATTGCTTTAGTTAAGTCGAGTAATTTTGTTTCATAAATCCAACTAATAACATATCTTGCTTTACCACCCCATTCATTTCCGGAATCTTTTTTTGCAATGTAAGCTAATGTATCAAGAGCAATATTAAAATTATCATTATATAAATACTGTTCTGCAATTATGAATTTATCCTTCATAGGATTTTTTTCAAATATTTCTTCCTTTTTAACCGGAGAATTTCTGGTTAAAATAAATTCGGAATACGGAGAATCGGGGTACTTATACAGAATAATTTTATCTACTGAATCAGCTTTAGTTGAATCATTTAATTTATAATAATAAATGTATGAGAGCGCGTGAAAGGCTTTAGGTATTCTCGCAGTATCAATACCTGCTTCAATAAAATCTACGTACGCTGAAGCGGCGCTATCATAATTTTGCATGCTCAATAAAAAGAATTCAGCTAAATTATATTGAATTTTTATTAATGATTTTTCAGAAGTGTTCAATTTACCAATAATACTTTCTCGCGTTTCTTTTTTCTCTGGTACTAATACACTATCCGAGTCAGTGGAAGTAGAAACCAAAGATAAAGAATCTGTAAGTGTATCGGATGATAATGTATCCAATAACATTTCTGAGTAATTAAATATATCTTCCTGGTTCTGTTTGATTTTTGATTTCAAGTCCAGGTATGTTTTTAATAAATTTGCCCGTTTTGATGATTCCTCGATATATTCAGATTTACCTGATTCCTGTTTTACTTTAAGATACATTTTCCGTGCAGAATCGGAAGCAAAATAATAATACTCCAATAAATTGGCTAATTGGAATGTTGACCATGCTGAACCTAATGATTTTGGATATCTTTCAATGACGTCTAATAAATGCTCAGTTGCATACTCTTGTTTATCCTGTAAAATATAACACTCACCCATTTTGGCTTCCACGAGCGAATGTTTATTTTTAATTTTGGTATTACGGAGCATTTGACTCAATGTTTTCAATGCCAGATCAATTTTTTCTAATTTTATCTGGGCCTCTACTTTTTGCATAAGTGCCTTAAATTCAAATTCTTCCGGCGGATCATAGTCAAATACAAAATTAAAATTTTCGATAGCATTAACATATTGACCTAAATCAAAGTATATTTTACCAATCTGATATTGACTTGATGCCGACAATAAATCATTGTCTGAAACCTCTATACATTGATTTAATTTATTAATAGCTTCTTCATATTCTTCCCTAAGGTAATAAATAGATCCTACACTGCTGAGTGCTTCTGCTTTTAAATCATCATCCATATCATTTAAAAGCATTTCGTTTAACATTGTAAGGGCTTTTTCGTCATTTTTAGTTTTAACCAATACTTTGGCATACCATATTTTTGCTTCATTAACCAATTCACTATTGGGATATTTTTTGAGAAATTGATCCAAGAATCTTTCAGATTTACTGTATTCCTCGATTAAATAATGACTTTTACCAATTAATAATAATGCGTCATCAGCCCAATTACTACTATCCCCATGTACATTTATAAGCATCCAGCATTTATCAATAGCAGAATTAAAATTCTTTTTAATATCAACAGTAATTTTACCTTCTTTGCTATTTGCAATTTTTAAATTACCTTCATCATATAACTCGAATGCATTAAACATTGTGTTATAATATGCACAACTAAAAATTATTAGCAGACCTGATAAAGTTATATAAAAAATACTTTTATTTTTTAAATTAGATTTCATTATTTATAATTAAAAATTTTTGTTTATCGCATTCTATCCAAAATCATAACTATTTGTGTCAGAATCTTACTTGATTTCCCTTTTAACTGCTCATCTACAAATTGGGTTAATGGTGTATCTTCAGGGTTAATTTCCACTAAATACGCACCATTTCCTTTTGCAGAAAGAGGTAATGAAGCAGCTGGTTCTACCAAGCTTGACGTGCCTATTGAAATAAACAATTCACATGTGGCAGATGACTCCTGTGCTTTTGACAAATCACTATTGTTAAGATTTTCACCAAATAGAACTACATCGGGTCTCGTCAATTTATCACATTTTGTACATTTGGGTGGTTCTTTAAGTTCCAGATTAATTTCAGTGTTTAAATATCCACATTCGGAACATTTGTCACGCATAATATTGCCATGGAGTTCAATTACGTTTTTATTTCCCGCGGTAGTATGTAAACCATCAACATTCTGAGTAATTAAATGAAACTCAGGATATATTCTTTCCAAATCTACTAATGCATAATGCCCAAGATTTGGCTTAACATCTTTTAATAAATTTCGCCGCCAGTTATAAAACTTCCAAAATTGTACCGGATCTTTTTGAAATGCATTTATAGTAGCCAATTCTTCTACTTTACGATTTTCCCATAATCCATCTTTCCCTCTAAATGTGGGAACACCGCTTTCAGCTGATATTCCAGCGCCGGTTAATACAGTTAATCCGGATGAATGTTTTAATCTCAAAAGTAATTTTTCGCTAAACATATTTAATCCATTTTCTTTATGAATAATTATATTTAAAATTATAATTCATTTAAAGACCAATCATAGTCATTCACTTCAATATCAAATTCATACCAATCATTTTTAATGGTTTCATTATAATATATTTTAATATAGTCCAGAATAACGGGATTATTAATTTCAGGATGTTTATTTTTTAACCATTCAATAAAATCATCTTCATACCAATCAAAAATTGCACTTATGTATACGACTTTCTCATTTACATCAATCATAAAATTATTTTTATTATTTATAAAATTTGTAGTGCTCTTATTAAATTGACTTTCAAGTGTTTCAGGTAAATAAACCTCATTAATCAAAGGTGGACAACTCGCAGAGGCACAATTTATTGCAAAATGGATTCTTGGATCTTTAAACCGCTCTCTAATTATATCATCTTCCAATGACTTGAATGAAATTTTTTCTCCACCCAACAGATTTTTGTTCAGCCAAACCGTAAATCCAATAAAATTGATATCCTTTATACTTTCAACAGGATAATCTTTAATAATCGTTTCCAAAATAAAAGCGTTATAGGCATTAATCCAATAAGCTAGTTTATCGTTTTTGGTAGGGAATAATTCTTCATGTGAATCAGGAGATATCATTGCTAATTGTTCAGTAAACTTAAACAATTTTTCTTTTTCTTTAATTAGATCATTGTAGTTTACACTATTTCCCGAAACATATTTATTTAATAGATTATCAAATAAATTATAGTCAAATTTTTCAGAAGCGGATAAATTTAAAAAAGCAAACATTAAAAATAACATAAATATATATTTACAAAATCTCATTTTGATTTCTCTTAAATAATTAAAACAATAAGTAAATATGTGGCCAAACTGCCATACAACTAAGAATACATGTTGCCACAAAACCTACTTTTACCATATTAATTAGTCTGTTTTTTAGTTGCTGTTCACTATTAAAGAACTCTTTCAAATTAAACAATAAAACTACGCTTGAGTTTGTAATCAAAGTTACGGCTAAGACAATTATAAATATAAATCCAGTATACCCATAATCAAATGAAAACAATTTTAGCAGATATATAAGAGATTCATTCCAACCTACAATTGCGCTGGTACCAAAAAATACTAAATATCCAATTGCAAACAAAAGTAACAATGTTGCTAATTCTAAATATCTTAATATTTTAATATTTCGCTTAACCAAAAATGAAATAAATAATCCTGATAATAATGCAGTAAGTATTACTATTAATACTATTAAATATAGTAAATCAGGATAAGGATCGGTCATTTTTTTCACAATGGTAAAAACAGATAATGACATATACTCACTGATGGTTGTTAAATAAACAATTCCTTCTAGTAGAAAATCCAAAAAGAATACTAAAGTTATTGAATAACTTATTTTTTTGAGGTAATCCAATATGAATTCTTGTTTTATTTCCTGGGACTGATATAAGAATAGAACAATCATAAACCATAATACTGCATAAAAGAAATTAACAACAAGTATAAGAATTTCTGAACTGGAAAATGAAAATTCGTTTAATAATGTATCTGGCCCAAATAAAAGGACCATCAATTTCGAAATTAATAAAAATATTATAAATATTGTAATAGTGGTCTTTATAATGTTTATCTTTTTAATATATTGGGATAAACCTTCTTCATTGATCTTAATTTCTTTGATGAGAGAAATTTGATAGGTATTAATTATAAATGTAAGAATTAAAAATATAAAAGAAGAAAGTGTGGCTAGCTCATATATCAATTGATAAATCCTGTGTACTGAATTAATTTATATCATATCAGGAAACATTTAGTAATAATTTTTATTGGGTTTCTTCAAACCAATTGGCCAAGTTAGAATAATTACTTATATTCCTGAACAAAAATCAATTTTAATAATTAACTATTATTTTTTAATTTTACCAGTTGAGCTTTAGCGTCGTTCAACCTTTTATTTGTAATATTATTTTCAACTAAAAATTCAAACTTTTCAATAGCTTTATCAATATTACCAGATTTGCTAAAGCAAATACCTGCAAGATACAAATAATTGTCAGCTTCTACGAAATCCGGTGCGGTCGAAGCAGCTTTTGAATAAGTTTTGGCAGCTTCTGTAAAGTTTTTTTCTTTTTCGAAACAAGCTGCTAAGCCTGCTATCCCGGAAGCAAGTAATATTTTACTGCCTGAATAAGAATCTACAAATTGTTCAAAATATGTTTTAGCTTCATCATATTTATCTTTTTGATACAA
>DAOWAQ010000069.1 GCA_030634505.1 Calditrichia bacterium | reverse complement strand
TGTAATTAATTTTTTTCATCTTTTTGTTTTTTTCGCATTATACAAATACATCAATAGTTTGTCAATATTAAAATAACTTTAAAGAATTTTTATTCCAATGAATCAATTTAATTTCATCTTGGTTTATATGAAATTGAATGGCGCCATTTGATGAAGTTAAAAATGGTTTTATATTATTGTAATCCAGTTTATCCATAGTGACCGGAGAAGGATGCCTGAATTTATTTCTTTCAGCTACTGAAATTATACCAACTAAGGGATTGACAAAATTTAACATTTTTTGTGTAGAGGAAGTTTTGCTGCCATGGTGACCAATTTTTATTAATTCACTTTCTAAAAAATCACCGTATTTCGTATAAGCATTTTCGGCGCCTTTTTCGGCATCCCCTGTAAAAAGTAATCCATTCTCCCCATACTGAATTTTCATAACTATAGAACTATTATTACATTCTTCACCACTATAATCAGTTTCTTTAATAAAATTTTCAGAAGGATGCAAAATATAAACACGGCAACTGCTATCGGGATATAACAAATCACCCTTTTCGACATAGCGAATCGGAACATTTTTTATTTCACAGATTTCGATCATCTCTTTGTATTTCTTGGTAGTAAATTCATATGAACTAATAACAAGCGTATCAACACTTACAGTATTTAGAATTTCTGTTAATCCCCCTATATGATCATTGTGCGCATGAGATGCTACCATATATTTAATTTTTGAAATGTCATTAAATTTTAGGAACGGAACTATTGTATTTTTTCCCTGATCCCAATCTTTAGTAGCATCTCCACCATCAACAAGCATAGATTCACCATTTGGAAATTTTATAAAACATGCATCTCCCTGACCAACATCTAAGAATGTAACTTCCAGATGATTTGAATTTGAGCTGTGATTTATATTTATAAAAAGTAATACAAGAATGATCCCGATACCATTTAATCGATGGGATCTTGATTTTATATTAAACAGAATATAGACCAGTATTAACATTAACAAAACCATAAAAATGGAAGGAGTAGCGCTATAAAAATATGAATATGGAAATTCATAGAAAACCGATATTACATATTTTAATAAATCAAAAAGTAGATCTATTAAATTTCCCAGGCTTCCTGCGACAAGTGAAGAAAACAATGCGAATACGACCAGGAATATACCCAAAAACACAATTAAACCAACAAGAGGAATTACCAATATGTTTGCAAAAATCGCATAGGTTGGCATAATACCATAATAATATATAGTCAATGGTAATGTTCCTAATACTGCTGCAAGTGAAACCAGAAGCGGATCCCATATAAATTTGAAAAAAAATCCTTTAATCCTAGATTCTCTATTTATTTTGTTCAATTTCATTTTTAATGGAATTAATTCATTTAATTTGGGGTAACCATATACTATTGAAATAACCGCAGCAAATGAAAATTGAAATCCCGGATTAAAAATATCCCTTGGGTCAATTACCAATAGTAAAAATGCCGCAAAAAAAATAATATTAAATAGAGATATTTTACGCTCAGTTAGTTTCGCCAATAAATACAATCCTGCCATAATACTGCACGGATTACAGGCGCCTTAAAATTTATTATTACAATATAAATAAATAGTATAATTAAAAGTGAATAAATTTTGGTTTTATAATTTAATCGAAAGAATGAAAGAATCATCAGTACAAATATAATGATAAATCCCACGTGCAAGCCTGAAATTGCGAGAACATGAACCACACCAACGTTTTTAAACTGATCTAATGTTTCGTTTTCAATATCCTGTTTTTCCCCCAGCAATAATGCTCGAAGAATTGATCCGTTTTCTGGCGACAAAAATGAATTGATTGATTGATTAAAATGGTTTTTCAGAGGTTCAATAATGGTATGGATAAATATATTTCCGGCTCTTTGTTCTAATACATCAACAGAATCGATATGATTTATATAGCTGATTAAAAAGATATCTTTTCCCGATAAATAATTTTTATAGTCAAATTGACCGGGGTTTCGTTGGCTTTTAGGTTCTTGCAGTTTACATCTAATTTTTAATAAATCACCATAGTGAAATTTTTGTGTAACTTTTACTATACTTAATAACACTTTTCCATTTGTTTCAATCAGTTGATTGTCAATTTCTGCATTTGACACAGAAATTGTATATTTATTTTTATTGTTAGATTTATATTTTGTTTCAATTACTTTTCCTGTGATTGATTCAATTTTAGAATAGTCTTGAAAAGCAATATGATTATCCGGAAAATTATATACAGCATTTATTCTGACAGCCATTATAAATAATAATGAAGCAAATAAAAATAACAGAGATATATTTTTGCTTTTAACTATCAAGGAGCTAAAGAGAAATAAAATAATAAATATGCAACTAAGCCAAAATGCGTATTCAATTGATAGTAGAAATTTACCGATTAAAATACCAGTAATGGTTACAATTGTTAAAATAATAAAAGGATTTTTTGAAAAATCAAAATTCATTATATTTCTACAGTCATGTTATCTGCAGCAATTAGCACTTCATTTTTAAAAATTCTTTTTGCCTTTTCTAAACAATCGGAATCGTAAACTTCAGGATAAAAATGTGTAAGCATTAATTTTTTGACTTTCGAAGTTGCTGCAATTTCTGCTGCTATTTGCGGGGTCAGATGACCGTCAATTTTTGTATCTTCAGTATTGGAAGATTCAATTATAGCCAAATCAGCATTTTTTGATAAAATCTTCAGACTCTCATTTTCTCCGCTATCCCCGGAATAAAAGAGAATTTTTTTTTCTAAATCTTCTATCCTGTAGCACAAACTGTTTTCAGTATGCCCTGTTAAACGAGTTTGGATAACATATTTATCTATTTTCAATAACGAGTCCATTTCAACAATTTTAATCGACATTGTTTGCATCCATTCCCCAAATAATTTGGAAAAATCAGTAAACCATTCTTTCAAACCAATTGGTCCCATTATAATTAATTGTTCTTTCTCAAAGTATGGTAATAAATATCTTTCTAATAAAAAGGGAGCCAAATCAGAAACATGATCTGCATGAAAATGTGAAAGAGCAATATATTTAATTTGTGAGTTATTTATTTTGTTAAATCCCATAGACCGCCAGATACCCGGACCGCAATCAAGAAGAAGTTCATCATTAATTAAATAGCCTGAACAGTTCTTTATATGTGGAGTTTTTATAGTACCGCTTCCAAGTACTCTCAACAACATTACAATTCCTAAAACAAATAACTAAAAATAATTACTAAATAGATGAAAAATTAGCCGATATTTATTTTGAATATAGCAAATGACATGTTTAAATTAACAAATGTTAAGTTAAAATTAAACTTTACCAATTTATTATCCGAAATATAAGCAATGCAATTATAATTTTGGAGGAGATATGAAATTAATTAAAGAATTCAGTTATTTATTATTTACGATTATTTTAATAGCAGGCTTATTAGGTTGTGGTGGAAATGCATACGAAGATGGATTATCTGCATTACAAAAGGGTGAATACAATTTAGCAATTAAATATTTGAGCGAAGCAAGAAAAGATACACCGGAAAACAAATCAATAGATGAAAAATTAGCTGTAGCTTATATGCTAAAAGGTAAAGACTTATTTGCAAAAAGAAAAAATCTACCTTCTTTTGACGGAAATTTTTCCAAAGGTGAAGAATTTATTCCTGCTGCCCCTTCGCAGGAATTTCAAATTGAGTACAGCAATTTACTTCTGGACCTGGCAAATGCCTATCAAAATACAAAACCTGAAAACAATGTTCAAAAAGAAGATTTCTTAAATAAAACTATTTCCTCGTTGGAAACAGCTATAGGGTATAATCCCGACAATATTGAGGCAGAAAAATTATTAAATCAAATAAAATCTGAAAATTTCACAACAATTCTTGAAAAAGGTAAACGCTTATTTTCGCAAGCAAAAAAAGAAGACAATAAAGATTTATATTTTACTGCTGAATATTATTTCAAAAAGGCAAATAATTTTGATTCGGAAAATAAGGAAGCTTTAAGTTATCTGTCCAAAACAAGAAAACAAACATTAGATGTATTGGATGTCGAACAGGATTTTGCTCTTGCAATCATTGATCAAACTTATTCAAAAGGCAGCTATATATTTGAAATTGGCATTCAAAACAATTCTCCTGATCCGGTAAATATCAAACATGCAAAATTTATTATTATGGATAAAGATGGAGATTCATATCCTTTAGATAAATCTACAATGTCCAAATTTAAAAACATACTTCCTGAAAAATCACTGACAGATAGAAAAACTATTAGTGGAATTATTGCATTTAAAATGAAAAAGAAAGTTAAAATTGATTATATAGGCTATAACTTGAGTGATGAAAAAATTGTGAAGAAATATTTTCCATAAAAAAGGGGAATGTAATTTCCCTTTTTTTTAAAATTTTTGTTCGAACAATTCTAATTTTTGTTCAGATATTTTTAAATTTTTCTTTTTTAATTCCTCGATAAACAACTCAACCAAACTTGGATCAAATTGAGTACCTGCATTGTGACGCAATATTTTAACCGCATCATCAATGTCTATACTTTTTCTATATATCCTGTCAGAGACTAAAGATTCGTAGGCATCAACAATGGCCAATATTCTGGCGAAAAGAGGTATAACTTCACCCGTCAGACCATCCGGATAACCGGCACCATCATATCTTTCATGGTGATGTTTTATTACAGCAGCAACTTCTTTTAAATCATCTATTTCACTTACTATTTTACTGCCAATTACCGGATGTTCTTTCATATAAAGAAATTCCATTTCTTTGAGGGTAGCAGATTTTTTTAATATTTCGTCAGGCATTCCTATTTTTCCAATATCATGTAAAGCAGCCGATAGCTGCAAAAAGAATCGATCTTCCTGGGATAAATTTAATTTATCCGCTAACATCATCGCATATTTAACTACTCGCATTGAATGCCCGGAAGTATATTCATCTTTTGCTTCCATTGCTGCGATGAGGGCTTTTATTGCTTTCATCAATATTTTTGATTGCTTTTTAAGAATATTAATTCTTGTAATTTGTTTTCGTTCAACATTTCTTGCAATTAATGATGGTATTTCGTGCAGTTCAAACGGCTCGTGTAAAAAATCATAAGATCCCGCTCTGATTGCCAATCGCATATGATCCGGTGTTATCAATTTTGATACTAAAATAATAGGGATTTCCAAAAACAAATTCTGAATTTGAGATATAAGTTGTAAATTTTCTTCATTAAATTCTTTTTGTTTATAAAAAATTATATCAAATTGTTTTTCGCGAATATGTTCCAAAGCTTGTTCCGGCGTCGTACAAATAATACTCCGGAAATTTAGTTCATTAAGTTTTTCTTTAAAACCACAATTTGATGGTCTATAGTTTTCGATTATTAATATTTTATTCTCTAATATTTGTTCCATTATTATTCCTAATTAAATGCTGAGATACCTGTAATATCTTCTCCGATAACTAAAGTATGAATATCATGTGTACCTTCGTAAGTAATTACAGTTTCTAAATTTAACATATGGCGAATTGTATTATATTCATCTGATATCCCATTTGCGCCCAATATCCCACGAGCAAGTCGTGCAATTTTCAATGCAATAGACACATTATTTCTTTTTGCCAGTGAAATATGAGTATGTTTAATTTTATTATCATCCTGCAGTTTTGCAATTTGCAAGGCAATTAATTGTGCTTTGGTAATTTCGGTCACCATATAAACTAATTTCTCCTGGACTAGTTGAAAAGAAGCAATCGGTTTATCAAATTGAATCCTTGTCTTTGCATAATTTAAAGATTCATTATAACACGCCATTGCTGCTCCAATGGCACCCCAGGCTATTCCGAATCTTGCTTGTGTCAAACATTTTAATGGTGATTTTAAACCATCTGTAATTGGTAATATATTTTCCTGCGGTATTTCACATTCTTCCAAAACAATTTCTGCTGTATTTGAAGCTCTCAAAGAAAATTTACCTTCAATTATATTCGTTTTAAATCCTTTTGTTCCTTTTTCAACTATAAATCCCTGAATTTTATTCTCGTATTTTGCCCAGATTATTGCAATATCAGCAATAGTTCCATTCGTAATCCACATTTTAACACCATTTAGTATGAAACCATTAGCAGTTTTTTGGGCAGTTGTTCTCATTCCCCCTGGATTTGAACCAAAATCCGGTTCTGTTAAACCAAAACACCCTACCTTATTTCCAGTAGCTAATTGTGGTAGCCATTTTTCCTTTTGTTCCTCTGAACCAAATTTATAAATAGGATACATTACAAGAGAACTTTGCACCGAGGCAAACGATCTGATTGCAGAATCACCCCTCTCTAATTCCTGCAACATTAGACCATAGGATGTATAATTCATATCCGCACATCCAAACTTTTCAGGCAATGTTGAGCCCAGTAAGCCGAGTTTTCCCATTTCTGTAATAAGTTCTGATGGAAATTCCGCCTTTCGATGATATTCCCGAATAATGGGCATAACCCTGTCTTCTGTAAATTGCCTGGAAGTAGTTCGCACCAACTTTTCTTCTTCGGACAATACATCATCAAGTCTATAATAATCCAAACTTTCGAACATGATTTTTAGCCTGTTTCTTACAATATTATAATGTTAAACAGCAATAATTGAATTCTCGTAATTTAACAATTTAAATTTGGGAAAAATAGTATTTAAAGAAGTATTTATTATAAAATTTCTAAAAATTCCAGTTAAATTCCCCACCAATTAACCAACTTGAATATGATTCATTCCCATTAAAAAAGATAGGACCATAATCAGGATTTTCAATCACCTTTAATGCATCATCATTATTATATCTAAAGTCGCGGGAATCGGTTCCAGTAATAATTTTTAATGATATAAAATCATTAAAAAAGTATTCTAGAGAAAATTCTACATTTAATTGAAAATAATCACTGAGATAATCCTGAATACCTCCATTTTGTGCATCATTAATTATCGCTGTAACAGTGGATTCAAATTTTAATTTCCTCGGCATTATATCCCATCGATTACTTTCATAAATATAAAAATTATTATTTTTTTGATCATTAGTAAGGGTTAAACTACTATAAACGATACCACCAGAAAAATATAAATATTGACTAGCCTGTGTATAAAAATTAAAACTGCTAATAAATTGATCTGCTCCTAATGGTGTTAATTGCGTACTATCTGAAGATAGTCCTCCTCCAATAATGCTTTTATCATCCATATTCAGTGATGTCACTGTTAAAGACAAGCGTGATCTGTTAATTTTATATGACAGTTTTACTTCAAATTTCTGTGTTAATTTATCCATATTTATTTCTGAGGAATCTCTATCCAAAACATTGTTACTTTTATCTGAACGCACTCCATAATTAAACGTGAATTCCGGATAGCTTTGAAACAAAGTTGTAAATCCTGCATTTAAGATATTTGTTTTTGTATTAGGTTTATAAACTTCTTCATTTAAATTGTTCTCATACCATTCATAATCCGTATTTAGGATAATTGAATTGGAAAAATTATATCCGGCAAGCGCCTTAATACCTTCTTTATCATTTTCAAGATATGGATATCCCATGGTATAATAGTCATAGCCAATGCGTTGATATAACACCATTAACTTTGCTTTATTTATTAATAAATCGAATCCGCCTGTCATCGAAAAATCGTTCACCGAACCTTCATCGATTGTATCTTTTGTACTGGAAAAATAATCAGCAAAGAGCCGTACTTGCCTTTTCCATAAAAATAAATTTGACTCGGCACCATATAAACTGTTTTTCAGAGGTAAATTTATTGACTCATCAATTGATGATTTTTCATCTTCACCTTGTAAGTACTTTAGTGAAACATCAAATAAACCCGCCTTACCTGTTTTTACATTCGCAGCACCTATTTGTCTTCGATATTGTCCGGATGTTTCATATTGTTTATAAATTCCTTGTAAACGATTGCCTACGTTTATTGCTTTTTGTGTTTTACCTGCAAATCCACGAACATGAATAAATGTGTTTTCGCCAAATAAATTATTTAATTTTGTTGAATATTTTAGACCTCTAATCTCACGACTTTGTATAAATCTTTCGTTACCTGAATGAAAAAAATCTCCGACTACCAATTCGTGATCATATAGTCTTAAATTTAATGAAAACCTTTCGACCGAATTTAAGTCATTGAAATCCAATTCATTCCAATCGTTGTTCTTTATATCTGACAACAAAGTAAAATCAAAATTCTGCATTCTGCCAAACAATGATAAATTCATACTTTGCTGCAATCCGGGTATTATTGTTGTTTTGTCATATTCATCAATATTAATTGAGTCAGGTTTTATTTTTGAATTTTCATCATAATCCACTTGCTGCACTCTCATGGATATTCTACCTGTGATATCAATGCCTGATTGGCTAAATAGAAATATTGGTATAAACAAGAAAAAATAATATGGTATAATTTTCAATAACATCTCCCCTGCATTGCTATTTATCTTGGTATTCTGATTTTACGAGTATTATCACGAAATATATTACCTGCCAAATCTTCAACAACAAAATTTAAATTGGTCACCCCACGGTTGATTATAATAGAAGTTTCAAAT
>DAOWAQ010000072.1 GCA_030634505.1 Calditrichia bacterium | reverse complement strand
CGAAGGTAATAATTCATGGCATCATATTATTGCTCCCGCAGATGGTGATAGTGTTATTGCAATTGGAAATGTAACTTCCATCGGTGCTATAAGCTCTTCCTCTTCGAGAGGTCCAACTTTTGATGGCAGAATAAAACCTGATTTAGTGGCTCAGGGAACAGGTGTATACACAGTTGCCACATATGATGATATCAGTTTCAGTTCACCAAGTGGAACGTCATTTTCTACTCCACTTGCAGCAGGAGCCGGAGCATTGGTACTATCTTTTGATAACTCATTATCCCCCATGCAATTATATAATACTTTAATTACTTATGCATCAAATTCCAATAACCCAAATAATGATATTGGTTATGGTATTATGAATATCGCACCAATTATTGGAGGAGCTGATCCCGACAAGGATTCTCCAATACAGATTTCTCCCAATCCATTTAGTGATTATGTCAATATAGAATTAAAGCAAACATTATTAACGAGTTTAGTTATTTATAACTCACTGGGTCAGAAAATTAAGGCATTCAAAGAAAATAAAACATCATTTATTTGGTATGGAAATTCGAATAAAAATAAAAGGGTAGTCAGTGGCGTCTACTTTGTTGTTTTGAAACAGAATAATTCTCTTTATGTAAAAAAAATAGTATATATCAAATAAATTGGATTAAATATAAAATGTCAAAACCGGTAAAGGTTGGTCTTGTTTTAGGTGGAGGAGGCGCTCGCGGTTTAGCACATGTTGGTGTGATAGAAGCATTGGAGGAAGAAAACATTCCTATTGATTATATAGCAGGATCCAGCATGGGAGCATTAATCGGAGGAGCATATGCTCAAAGTCCGAGAGCTTTATTGCTAAAAAATAAAGTCGAAAATTTTATAAATGGACCCAAATTTAAAGAGTTAGGTGTGAATAATTTTCGACAAAAACAGATTAAAGACCCCGACGATATTTTAAGTCAGCTTGCCCACCAAGTGAAAAGAAGAATAGTAATTAATCTTGCTGCTCATCGAAAAGCATTATTAAAATTCGAAAGATTAAAATTAGCAGTTGAAAATTTGCTGGAAAATACTAACATTGAAAACTGTATTTTACCTTTTTCCTGTGTAGCAGCAGATTTAATATCAGGAGAAGAAGTTGTGTTTAGTTCCGGGAATATCCGAAAAGCAGTCGAAGGCAGTTCTGCAATTCCGGGTTTTATTGAACCCGTTGAATATGATGGAAAACAGCTAGTAGATGGATCTGTCATAAACAATTTTCCTGTTCAGTCTGCAATTGATATGGGTGCAGAAATGACTATAGTTGTAAATGTATCTTTGTTATTCGAAGAAAATTCGGAAATAGATAATGTGGTGGATATTGTCATGAGATCAGCTCAAATTACCACTAAAAAATTGAATGACTATTTAAAAAATCAAGCTGATTTAATAATATCTCCCCAAATAGGTGATGTCCATTGGTCTGAGTTTAACCGGATGGATGAAATTATTGAAAAAGGAAGATTAGCTGCCAAAGAAAAAATACCGGAAATTAAAAAACAATTACATAAAAAGTCCGGATTTTTGCACAAATGGTTTAATTAATATTAGGGTTTTTCAAATGAAAAGAGCAATTGTTATCATTCTCGACGGAGCAGGGATAGGTGAATTACCAGATGCGGATATTTACGGTGATGCAGGAAGTGACACACTAGTGAATCTCGCAAAAAAAGTTGGTGGGTTGAATATTCCAAATCTTGGAAAACTTGGTCTAGGATGTATACGCCACATTAAAGGTGTGTCTTGTCATGAGGAGCCAATCGGTAATTATGGAAAAATGGCGGAAGTTTCACCGGGAAAAGATAGCACAACAGGACATTGGGAATTGGGAGGATTAGTTTTAAATAATCCTTTTCCAACTTATCCAAATGGTTTTCCTAAAGAGATAATTGAAGAATTTACAAAACAAACCGGCTACGGAGTCATAGGGAATAAAGCTGCTTCCGGAACTGAAATAATTAAGGAATTGGGTGAAGAACATTTGACAACAGGAAAGTTGATTGTTTATACTTCAGCAGACAGTGTATTTCAGATTGCAGCAAACGACAGCCTCATTCCTCTTGAAGAATTGTATAGATTGTGTGAAATTTCTCGAAAATTTTTAAAAGGAAAACATGAAATAGCTAGAGTAATCGCAAGGCCATTTAAAGGTACCAACAAAGCAAATTTTACCCGGACCAAATATCGTAAGGATTATTCTCTAAAACCGATCGGTAAAACAATTTTAACAACTTTAAAAGAAAATAACATTCCAACTGTAGCAATTGGCAAAATAAGCGATCTGTATGCTTACGAAGGTATAAGTGAAAGTGTGATGACTAAATCCAATGAAGAGGGTATGAATGCTCTATTGGATTCACTGACAGAATATAAGAATGGTTTAATAATGGCAAATCTTGTAGATTTTGATATGCTTTGGGGGCACAGAAATGATCCTGATGGATTTAAGCAAGGGCTGGAAATATTTGATATTTGGCTTGCACAATTTATAAGTAATTTAGATGAAAATGATATGCTAATATTGACGGCTGATCACGGTAATGATCCAACAACTCCAAGCACTGATCATTCAAGGGAATATGTTCCCATTCTTTGTTATGGACATTTGTTAAAATCAGGAGTTAATATGGGGGTAAGAAAAACATTTGCTGATTTACAAGCTTCATTGGCAGAGTATTTTTCAGTTTCCAAAACGGTACATGGTGAAAGTTTTATGCCATTGATTTACACTTAAAAAATTTTATTAATCGTTAATCATTTAATAGGGAAAAAAATGAATAAATTTCTTAATTCACTTTCAAAAATAATTGTTGACGGGTATAATAACATTTCAGAAAAAGCAGAAGAAGTAACAAAAATTGGAAGAATCAAAATAGAAATAATAGCATCAAAGCGAGATATTGAGAAACTATTTGTCGAGCTGGGCGGTCGATTTTATAGTAATTTTAATTCAAAAGAATTTGATTTTTTGAAGGATAAAGATATCACCGACTTGATAAGTAAAGTGAAAGAAAAAGAAAAAGAATTAGAATCTTTGAAAAAGAGAATTGAAAAAATAAAAAAAGAAGATGGTATTGAAGTAAAGTAAAAATATGATTTTCACATTTCTAAAATATGTTTTTTTTTTAATTTTATTTCCTTCTGCTGTTTTTAGCCAAAATAAAAACTCGAACGAAGTTCGATTTATTGCAGCAGGTGATTTAAATCTAGCGCATTGGATAACACCAATTATAGAAAAAAAAGGTAATGATTATCCATTTAAATATTTAAAAGATCAATTATCTGAAGCTGATCTTGTATTCTCTAATCTTGAAGCGCCTTTTTGTAATGGTGGTGAACCTTATCCAAAAAATTTTGTATTTAAAGTTCCAGTACAACACGTACAGGTTTTAAAATCCGGAAATATAAATATGGTGTCCCTGGCAAATAACCATATTTTAGACTATGGCCTGCCTTGTTTAAGTTCAACAGTTCAGATTCTACAAAATGAGAAGATCTTTTATGCAGGCGCCGGATCAGATTTTAAGAAAGCTCACAAACCGGCAATTTTTAAAATCAAAGATATAAAATTTGCATTTTTTGCTTATTCGATGACTCTGCCAAAGTATTTTTTTGCCACAGATTCTACAGGAGGAACAGCATATCCGCATAAGAAAATATTGAAAGACAGTATTTCGTATTATAATAATAAAGTTGATTATATTATTGTATCATTTCATTGGGGAGAAGAATTAACTACATTACCAAAAGAATATCAACGAAATTATGCTCACTTAGCAATTGAATATGGGGCAGACATAATTCTTGGCCACCATCCCCATGTATTGCAGGGAATCGAAGTATATAAAAATAAAATTATCGTTTACAGTTTGGGTAACTTTGTTTTTGCATCGTATAGTAACAAAGCGTCGGATAGTATTTTATTAGATTTACAGTTTACAAAAAAAAGAATCAAGGATATTAAAGTTGTTCCATTGAATGTGAATAATTACGAAGTTAATTTTAGACCGCAAATTCTAAGAGGTAATAAAAAAACAGAAGTTATTGGTTATTTGCAAAAAATAAGTGATGAATTGAACGGTCACAAACAGATCATAAATGCAGATGGTTATTTAATCCTTTAACCGAAAGGAATTTTGTGAGTGACTTTTTTATAAATAAAAATCAATCTTTAGAAAATTATCTTAATGAAATTGGTGGGGTTGATTTATTGACGCCTGATGAAGAAATTGAACTTGCCAAGAAAATTAAGCAGAATGACCAAGAGGCACTTAATAAATTGGTTAGTGCAAATCTCAGGTTTGTAGTATCAGTCGCTAAGTCATATCAAAATTATGGATTATCTTTAGAAGATTTGATTAACGAAGGAAATTTAGGTTTGATGAAAGCCGCATTTAGATTCGATGAATCACGCGGATTTAAGTTCATTTCTTATGCCGTTTGGTGGATAAGACAATCAATATTACAGGCAATAGCCGAGCAATCCAGATTAATTAGACTACCTTTAAACAGAGTCGGTACGCTGACAAAAATCGGAAAAGTATTCAGCATGCTTGAACAGGAATTTGAACGTGAACCAACTGCTGAAGAAATTGCAAAAGTTTTAGAAATAGATTTAGTCGATGTTTCTGATACTTTAAGCCTGGCGCCGCGCCCGGTTTCCATGGACTCACCTTTTCAGAAACATAGTGATAGTCGCCTTATTGACGTAATTGAAAATAAACAAGATCCGGAACCTGATGCTGAAATGATGGATGAATCTCTTAAAGAAGAGGTGAGTGAAATACTAAAAACATTGAATTCCAGAGAAGAAAAAATTGTGAAACTATATTATGGATTAGATGGTGAAAAACCACACACTTTAGAAGAAATTGGTACTCAGTTTAAATTGACCCGGGAACGTGTACGACAAATAAAAGAGAGGGCTTTAAGAAGGCTACGATACAGTTCCAGGAGTAAAATATTAAGATACTATCTAGGATAAAAATAGGACCACTATCCAACTTTAGCAAAAAATCTAATATTTCCAACCTATGCTCCGATAATTCTATTAAAAATAAGTAATTAAGTCGAAGCTCAAATATGATGGAAATATTTTTTAAATTTAGTGAATTTTATGGCGAAAAAAATTTGACAAAAATTTCACAATTATTTAATTTAATCGTCGGGAAAGCACTACGCTTTAAAGCACCGATATCAAGCCTTTTTTGGAGGCAATCAATCCAATTGAAAATCGAGGGGCAAGGTTTTGAATAATAACGAGTCTACATTTATATATCTATCTTCTAATGGAACGCAAGTTAAGCAGTTAAAAATTTCCAAGAAAAAAATAATTATTGGATTAGTAGTTTTAATTGCAGCCGTTGTGACTACAGCTAAATTTAGTTTGGATTTTGTTTTAGACATTACACAAAACAGCAGAATTGAATCACTCAAGAAAAACAATGAATTCCTGAAAACCAGATTAGATGAAATGAACAATATTGTAGAGAATATTACAAGTCAGGTTGCCCAGATTGAAAAAAAGGATGATGAATTGCGAATGATCATGGGGGTAAAAGAACTTGATGAAGATATTCGTAATGTTGGTATTGGTGGCGCTACATTTGAATATCAGCTGAGTGATGAAAATATAAATACAGAATACAGTGTTGAAGTAAGTGATTATATGAATAAAATTCAAAAACTTGATCGTGAGGTTAAACTGGAGTTATCAAGTTATAACGATTTAATAAATACCTACAAAACAAAAGAAGATTCAATTCGACATATGCCTGCATTAAATCCGGTGCTTTCCGGAAGGATAACTTCAAAAGTCGGCGTTAGGGTACATCCTGTATTGAAAGTACGCCGTCATCATGAAGGTATTGATATAGCCGCAAAAAAAGGAACACCAATTTTTGCCGCAGCGGATGGTGTAGTAAAACTTGCAAGGTATAATGGTGGATACGGCAAGTGTGTTTATATAGATCATATATATGGTTTTGAAACCAGATATGGACACATGGATAAAATATTAGCGCGTGTCGGACAAAAAGTAAAAAGAGGAGATAAAATTGGATTAGTTGGCAAGACGGGGTTGGCAAAAGGTCCTCATCTTCATTATGAGGTAAGATACAAGAATGAAATATTAGATCCTCGCCAGTATTATTTTGATGATCTGGAATTAAATAAATCAGTAGCAAACCGCTAATAAGCGGTTTTTTTTAATACCCTTAATGAGATTGAGTCGCAATATCAAAAATCAATTATGGAAGCTCAAAAAATATTTGTTGATTATCTAAAACAAAATGATTTAAAAAATACGCCAGAGAGAATGGTTATCTTACAGGAAGTGATGAAGTTAGATAAACATTTTGAAGCTGAAGTTCTTTTCGAACACATTAAATCAATAAACATTAAAGTTTCAAGAGCCAGTATTTATAGAACCTTGGATTTACTTGTTCAGTGTGATTTAGTTAATAGAATAAATTTTGATAATACTTGTTTCTATTATGAAACAACAATGAATAAATCTAGTCATGATCATTTTATTTGTACTGAATGTGGAAAGATTATTGAATTTTATTACTCTGAGATTGAAAAAATACATAAAAATATAACTGATAAATTTGAATTGGATATAAGTGAATATTCACATCAGATTTATGGTAAATGTAAAGATTGTAAACAAAAGAAATCACTTAAATGACAGACTTCAATTTGAATAATTTAGACTCCTCAAATAATAAACCTGACAAAATAGCTTTGATTGGAAATCCGAATGTCGGGAAAAGTGTGATATTTGGAGTACTTACAGGGAAATACGCTAATGTTTCTAATTATCCGGGAACAACAGTAGAAGTAACTAGGGGAGAAGGTAAAATAAACAAACGGAATGTACAAATTATCGATACTCCCGGTACAAATAGTTTGATTCCACTTTCTGAAGATGAGAGGGTTACACGCGATATTATCTTAAATGAACCAATAAAATCAATTTTGCAGGTTGGTGATGGGAAAAATCTGAAGCGAACTTTAATGTTGTCTTTGCAATTGGCTGAAATGGGTGTTCCGTTTGTACTTAATTTGAATATGATGGACGAAACCAAACAAGCCGGCATTACGATTGATAATGAAAAATTGAGTGGTATTCTTAAAGTTAAAGTTAATGGTACAGTCGCAGTTAGAAAAGTTGGAACTTCGAAAATTGATAAATTATTGGCGGAAGCGACAAAATCTGACTTTACTATCAAATATTCTGAAAAAGTGGAAAATGCAATCACGAAGATAAGTACGTTACTTAACGATTCTCCGGTTGAAAAAAGAGCAATGGCGTTAATGTTAATGGTTCAGGACAAAAGCCTAATGAAATGGGTAGATGATAATTTGGATGAACCATCTGTAACATTTTTGAACGAAATTATACTGGATTTGGAGAGGAATCTAAATAACCCTATAAATGTTGTCATAACACAAACACGTTATAAACATGTAGAAAAAATTTTTAATAAAGTAGTAAGCAGAAAAAAAAAGCAAACTAATTCGGTTAATTTGTGGTTAGACAAATATGTAACGCATCCAATCTGGGGCATGCCATTTTTAGCAATAATATTATTTATTATGTATGAATTTGTTGGTGTGTTTGGTGCAGGAACGGCTGTCGATTTCTTCGAAAATACATTGTTTGGGGGATTCATAAATCCCGCGGCAATTTGGTTATTTAATACTTTTATTCCGATTGAGATTGTAAGAGAATTATTCGTTGGTCAATATGGCATTATTACCATGGCATTGGCCTATGGTTTTGCAATAGTTTTACCAATTGTAACGACATTTTTTATTGTTTTTAGTATTCTTGAAGATTCAGGATATTTACCCAGATTAGCCTTACTGGTAAATCGCTTTTTTAATATTTTAGGATTGAATGGAAAAGCAGTGTTACCTATGGTTCTCGGTTTGGGATGCGATACAATGGCTACAATGTCGGCCCGAATTTTAGAAACTCGAAAAGAAAGAATTTTAATCACTTTACTGCTTGCGTTAGGTGTACCATGTTCAGCTCAATTGGGAGTAATTTTGGGAATGACTGCTATGCTTTCATTGAAAGCAACATTGCTATGGGTTACTGTGGTTTCCGGGGTTATGGTTCTTGTTGGTTATTTGTCATCAAGAATATTGCCTGGCAAACAATCTGATTTTATTTTGGAATTACCTCCTTTGAGATTACCTGTATTTTCTAATATTTTAATCAAAACATTTGCCAGAATTGAGTGGTATTTAAAAGAAATTATTCCGATCTTTATTTTAGGTACCCTAATTCTATTTGTTCTTGATAAAACTCAATTAATACTATGGATTGAACAGATTTCAGAACCTGTAGTTCAAAATTTATTGGGATTACCGGCAAAAGCAACTGAAGCGT
>DAOWAQ010000121.1 GCA_030634505.1 Calditrichia bacterium | reverse complement strand
TTTCATGATTTCTTTTATTGAATATAAACCATTTTTCGTGTTTTATTCACAATCTTACCTGATGTTTCTTTTACTTTCAGGCTATAGAAATAAATACCACTTGATAAACCTGATCTTTCAAAAACTACTTTGTGCCATCCTGCATCCATTTTACCAATATTTTTTTGATAAATTTGTTGCCCAAGTATGTTATGTATAACTAATTCTACATTTGCTTTATTCGGAATTGAATATTTAATAGTTGTTTGAGGGTTGAACGGATTAGGATAATTTTGTGATAATGTAAATATTTTGGGTACAGGTTCATCATGGGTAAGAATGGAAGTAGTACTATCCGGACTAGCAAAAAAACTATAATATTCAAAAGGGGCATTATAAGGTAATTTAGAAGTAATCTGTTGATCATTCATTGTCTGGATATAATAAAAATATTCAGCCGTTGATCCTGTTCCATTTATTTGAGCACTGAATTCATTCACATTTCCTGTTGTCAACATAACAACATCTGTCCCAAAAGTAGTATCAATTCCATAAAAAAGTTTTATTTCACTCGAATCCAAGGGCAACCTGGATTCAATTTGAGCAATAACTTCATAAGGTCCATTTATATCTGAAGTATCACTTAATGGATTGTGAGAAATATTTGCAGTATAATAAAACACAGCATCATACGCATTTAAAATTCCCCATCCTAAATAGTTATCCGGAGCTGAAGCTTGTGAAGCAGTTTCCCTTAAAGCCTCTCTAACTTGAATTGGTGTTAATGAAGGATTTGCAGAAAGTACCAATGCTGCAACACCCGAAGTTAAGGGACATGAAAAAGATGTTCCTGATGAAGTAGTATATCCCGTAGGATTGCTTGTTGATGCAACTGTTACACTCGATCCCATTGCCGCTACATCCGGCTTTGTTCTTCCATCAGCGGAAGGACCAATACTACTAAAACTTGATCGCGTTCCGGAACTCGTAACGGCGGCAACAGCAATGACACTATCGCCATCTGCCGGAGCAATTAATGTATTATTTGAACTTGTTCCTTCATTACCGGCAGAATTGACTACAACAATTCCTCGGCTAACAGCAATATCCGCAGCGATAGTTGTAACTGCGGTATTTCCATCCATATCCTGCCAGGTGTACCAGTCAATATAACCTAATGAACTGCTTAAGACATCAGCGCCAAGAGAATCAGCCCATTCAGCACCTGCAACCCAATAATCTTCTTCGATAGGTAGTTCAAATGAATTTACTTCAGTTTTTCCCAAAATATAATCTGCTCCAAAAGCAGGTCCAATTAAATGACCGGGAGTCCAACCTCCTACGGTTGATAATGTCTGAGTCCCGTGTGTTCCTTCTCCTGGATCATTCACTGTTGTATCATTATTTATAAAATCCCAGGTTGAAATGATGTTCATCGAAGAAAATGTTTCGTGGTTTAATAAATTATAATTATTATCCAGAAGGCAAATTAAAATACCTGATCCGTTTATCCCTAAATCATGTACTACAGGTACATTTATTTGGCTATTCTGTGTAAGGGAATTCCCATAATCATAGGTATAAATATTTTCAATATTTAATGATTCATACTCTGAATCTTCTTCAATTGGTTTATTTCTTTTATATTTATTTACAATATCAATTCTTTCTACAAAATAAAATTTTGATACCATTTCAATATTATCAGGGGTCATCTCTGCACTAACAGCATTCAGCCATTTTGATTTCACAACTATTCTGCTAATGTATGGTTTAATACTATTTATATATGGGGAATTTATTGGTACATCATATTTATCAACAATTTTTTGCCCCATAACTTTGGCACGACGGAATCTTGATTTTTCAGTTAAATTATTCTTAACTAAATCAAGATTATGATTCCCACCCTTATCTGTAAAATACACCCAAACTTTTATTGTTTCATCAACCGGCGTATGAATCAACGCATTTTCCAGTTTCGAAGATATTTTATCAATTTGTGCATTTAAGGAATTACCAATTAGCAAGAAAACTAATCCAATAAACATAAAACTTTTTACCACAGCAACCTCCAATTAATATATTAAAATCTAACAAATTTAAGAAAGTGAAGCATAAAATTAAAAGGAAAAATAAGAGAGTGCTGATATTGAGGGTATGGAGGCTTGTTTGACTTTTTTATAAAGGAGGAAATTTCGTGGACTATCAACACTCTCCACCAACGACCTAACCCATCAACATTATTTGCAATTTTTATACCAATAGAAAATTTATTTTTGTAAATTACATGTTTATAACAAGTTAGACTATTAACAGCTCAAAAATATTTTTACAATTTGTACAATTATTGATCAAAATCTGCCTAATAATTCGACATTTTTCCCTATTTAATTTCAATACTCCCTATTTTTAGTTTAAAAACTCCCACTCCATGCCTGAAGCTGTATCTTTAATCTGGACTCCTCTATCTTTTAACTGATCTCTGATAAAATCAGACATTTCAAAATTCTTATCACTTCTTAGTTTACTTCGAACTTCAAGTAAAACGTCCATTATTTTATTTATTATTTCTTCATCGTTTTTGTTACCAGGTTGTTTTTCAATTATTCCTAAAACCTTACCCGCTGTAATTTGAATAGATTTTAATGCTGCTTCTACTTCTTTTGAATCTGAAGTATTTTGAGATTTATCCAATTCTGAATTAATTTCTTTCAAAAAATTGAATAACGCAGCAATTGCCTGAGGTGTATTGAAATCATCATTCATTACTGCTTCAAAATCCGAAAGATATTTTTTGATGGGTAATTTAGTTTTACTATTTTCAACTGAATATTGATTTATATATCTATCCATTCTTTCCAATGATGATATTAATCTTTGTAATCCTTTATCAGCAGCAGATAAGGCCTCGTCACTAAAATCCAGTTTAGAGCGATAATGGCTAGTTAATATGAAATATCTTAAAGTTACCGGTGAATATTTTTGAAATGCAGATTTTAGTCCAATTGAATTTCCTAATGATTTACCCATTTTAACACCGTCAACTGTCACCATATTATTATGAATCCAGTATCTAACAAAAGGTTTTTCGTTTGCCGCTTCACTTTGGGCGATCTCACATTCATGATGCGGAAATATATTTTCAAGTCCGCCACCATGAATATCAATAGTTTCACCAATATATTTGTTTGACATGCAGGAACATTCTATATGCCACCCCGGATATCCCACACCCCAGGGGCTATTCCATTTCATAATATGACTTTCATCTGCCTTTTTCCATAATGCAAAATCGACAGGTTTTTTTTTCTCGTCATTGATATTCACCCTTGCTCCGGCTTCCAGTTCATCCACTTTTCTACCGGACAACTTCCCGTATTCATTGAATTTTGAAACATCAAAATAAACATTGCCATTTACTTCATAAGCAAATTCTTTTCTGATCAACGTATCTATCATTTCAATTTGTTCGGTGATATGCCCTGAAGCTCTGGGTGAAATATCAGGTCTAATTAAACCTAATTTATCCATATCTTCAAAGTAACTGCGGGTATAGGTCTCTGCTACTTCCATAGGTTCTATCTTTTCCAGCCTGGCTTGTTTTTGAAGTTTGTCTTCTCCTTCATCAGCGTCACTTTCCAAATGTCCCACGTCAGTAATGTTTTGCACATATCTTACTTTATAACCGAGGTAACGAAGATATCTAACAATAATATCAAAACTAATATAGCTTTTTGCATGACCGATATGAGCATGATCATATACTGTTGGACCACAGACATACATACCCACAAATCCCGGAACTATAGATTCGAATTTTTCTTTCTTCCGTGTTAATGTATTATAAATGTTAAGGTCAGTCATTACCTGCTCCAAAATATGGATTTATAATTAATTCCTGTTTCTGCGCCAAAAATTTCTTAGCCAGATTTCAAATTCTTTTCCCGGAAATGCAAGTTCGAACAATTCAGTAAATTCATCTTTATTATTAATTTTATACGTTAATCGTGCTTTCAAACCTTCTGGTGAATTCTCAGTAGATTCGGAAACGAATACCAAAGTTCTGTAATCACTTTTGATACTATCCAAAACAAAAGTATTAACATAGCCTTCGATATTGAACTGCCGCACAACAATTAGGTTTCGTGATTTATCCCGACTAAAAATTGTTAAATCTTCATGTGTTTCACCATTTGGATTTTTTTCCTGCGGTTCAAATCTTGAAATGTTTTGCATCTTAATATACTTTTTGTTCATTACATATTCGTAAGTTCTTTCGCCTTTTCCAATTCCCGCTTTACCGGTTTCATCACCAATCCAAGAACCAATTAAAAAATCCAATGGTTGCCAGATATTTTCTTCTTCAGCTTCCTGCGAAAGTACAATCAAAGGAACAAATATTATCATAATTAAATATTTCACCATAATTTCACCTATTTTATTGATAAAAAAAATATTACTTTTCTAACCCATCCCGACCTAAAGGTCACCCTTCCCTAGTGCATTAGGGAAGGGACGGGGTTGGGTCAGAAATGCTGATGATAACACCAGTCCTTAACATGTAAAAAATTTAAATACATAGATAATTAATATCATTCTTTCTCGATACGTTCAACACAACAATTTTAAAATTTATTGATTGCGGTATCTATTAATTTTTCCATTTTTTGTTTGCCGAATATTTCAATTACAATTGGCAACTCCGGACCAGAAATCATTCCAGTCATTGCTGCACGAACCGGCATCCACAAATCCTGCCCTTTTACTCCGCTTTGCTGTTGCACATTTTTCATTACCTTTTTAAAAACATCAAGATTTACTTCAGAAATATTTTCCAATTCCTTAAGCATAAAACTAAATACCTTTTGACTGGTTGGTTTCTTAATCCACTCCAGAGCTTCATTCTCATATAATTTAATCCCTTCTTCAAAAAATATCGATGCTTTTTCTTTCAAATCATTTATAGTTGTGATTCTTTCTTTAAAAGATAATGCAATTGCCTCATTTTTTAAAATTTCTCCGGTATCGTAACCAAACGATTTCATTTTCTCCAATGCTATTTCAAGGTATTCACTATCCGGAAGGTTCCTCAAATACATTCCATTCATCCAATTTAATTTTTCCGCATTAAAAACTGAACCTGCTTTATTCACACGTTCAAGTGAAAAATGCTCAATTAACTCATGCATGGAAAATATTTCCTGATTATCACCTTTATTCCATCCAAGAAGAGCAACAAAATTATTCATTGCCTGGGGCAAAAACCCTTTAATTCTGTAATCCTCAACAGCCACATCGCCTTGACGTTTGCTTAACTTGCTTTTGTCCGGATTTAATAATAACGGTAAATGTGCAAATTGTGGTAATTCCCAGCCAAAACATTTATATAAAATTAAATGTTTCGGTGTACTTGGCAACCATTCTTCTCCACGAATTACGTGTGATATTTGCATTAAATGATCATCCACAACATTTGCAAAATGGTAGGTGGGATAACCGTCGCTTTTTATTAGTACCTGGTCATCAATGAGGTCATTCTGAAAAGAAACTTTACCGCGAATTATATCATCAACAATCGTCTCACCTTGCTCTGGTACTTTCAAGCGAATTACATAAGATTCATGTTCTGCTTTTTTTTCAGATTCATTTTTATTCAATTTTCTGCATTTACCATCGTATTTGGGATCAATATTTTTCTCCACTTGCTCATTTCTCAATTGATCAAGTCTTTCAGCACTGCAAAAACATCTGTATGCATTATCATTATCTAAAAGATATTTAATATGACTATTATAGATTTCTTTTCTTTGTGATTGAAAATAAGGTCCGTATTTACCATCTTTTTCTGGTCCCTCGTCATAATCCAATCCAGACCATTTTAATGTAGAAATAAGGTTTTCCACCGCACCTTCAACAAATCGTGTCTGATCAGTATCTTCGATTCTTAATATAAAATCACCTTGATTGTGTTTAGCAAAAAGGTAATTATATAAAGCTGTTCTTAAACTTCCAACGTGCACAAAACCTGTAGGACTCGGTGCAAATCTTACCCGTACTTTATTCACTATTAACCTCAGTATTCTTTTTCTTCTTTAAGAATTTATTTATAAATATAACTAAAAATACTAATATTGTTAAAACAATAAATATAAAATTATATCGTGAGATATAATCAATTAAGATATTCCAATTTTCACCCAACAATAATCCCAAAGAGATTAAAATACCATTCCAAAACATTGTGCTTATTAATCCGAGACCAAAAACATAGAATGGATTTAAATGAAATAATCCGGCAAATATAGATACTACACTTCTCGTACCTGATAAAAATCGATTAGCAAATATTACCCAGTAACCCCAATCAGCAAACCA
>DAOWAQ010000297.1 GCA_030634505.1 Calditrichia bacterium | reverse complement strand
ACCAAAAGCACCCGCCATTCCCGCAATTCTACCTGTCATTTCTTTCTTGATAGAAGGAATCATGGCGAAAGTAGCACCTTCGGCTCCCTGAACAAAGAAGGAGGCAAACATGGTAATGAAAACAGAAATTATCAACCAACTCATGGTATTATATTGTGGGAGCAAACTTACTTCACCATCAACAACAGGTCCATATTTTGCAATCATAGCCATTAAGAAAAAGCCCAGGGTAATTCCAGACATATACAATAACATTGTCTTTTTCCGGCTTCCCATTTTGTCGGAAAGAAGTCCACCAAGTGGTCGGGCTACTAAATTCATAAAAGCAAAAGAACCTGCTACTGTACCAGCTAATGTCAAAGTCATTACCTGAGAACCATCTTCATATAATAATTTGCTAAATACTTCATAGAAAAACATAGGAAGCATTGAAACAATAGCCAGCTCTGCACCAAAATTTGCAAAATAAGTAGAATTCAACGCACCTACACTTCCAAAAGGAAATTTCTCAGCTTTAGGAACACCTGCTTTTAATCTTGGTAGATTTATTTTTAAAATACGTATTACATCTGCAATATATACAGCACTTAGACCAATCCAAATTCCAATAACAGCAGTCCAACTAATCAGATGTTCACTATTAACCATTTGCTTATGCAAGACAAAAGCCACTAATCCTAGGGCTCCATAAAGTGGAATTTCCCAAATTAAATATTGCCCAAGATCGAAATAAGAAGAAACAGGCATCGCCCCTCCTTTTTTCTGTCCCGGTTTAGGTTCATTACCTACCGGATAATCCTTAACAATCATATAATAGATTACACCATAAACAGCTGTTACTATACTGGTAATTGCAAGAGACCACCTCCAATCGCCACCTAACATATAAACAGCCACAAAAGGAACTGCAGCAGCGGCAGCGGCCGATCCAAAATTCCCCCAACCTGCATAAAAACCTTCAGCACGTCCAATATATTTTGGTGTAAACCAATTGGCTGTCATTTTTATTCCAATTACAAAGCCGGCACCAATAGCACCTAATGCGAGTCTACTTAACACCAATTGAGTTAAATTATTCCCAAAGGCAAAAGTTAAACCTGGAATCAGCATCAAAACCATCAAGCCAGCAAAAATTCTTCTTGGGCCGTATTTGTCAATTAAACCACCCACGATAATTCTAGCAGGAATCGTTAAGGCTACATTTGTAACCAATAAGGCTTTTACATTTGATTTTGATAACCAATCAAATTGTTCAATCATTTTTGATAATACACCTGCCATATTAAACCACACAACAAATGTTAAAAAGAATGCAATCCATGTAAAATGTAATATTCTGATACTAGGATTTTTAAAATCGATTAAAGAAGGAGCTTTGTGAGTCATAAAATAGTTTTAAATTTCTTCTGAATATTTATTAGTTATTTTTTGATTTTACACCAGGATATAATTTAGTGGATTTTCTGATTTTCTTCCGATCCCAATTCCATATTACATATTGATAACTTCTCCAGATATAAGAAAATGGAAAAACCAAAAAGTGCATAAATCTAGTAAATGGAATCACAGCTATCATCACGAATGCCGATACCATATGCATTTTAATAATGAATGGTAATGCAGAAACGGCTTTAATATCAGGATTTAATGTAAATATTGAATCGAGATATGGAGTTAAAACAGAGGCAAACCATGCTGATCCCCATCGGGCTGTGAGTGCCACCCATAATCCTGTAATTATTTGTACGGACAATATTAAATATACTACAACATCCATAGTAGATGTTACCATATGTAGTCTTTTATTCCGGATTCGACGCATTATCAATAATACTAATCCAACTAAAGAAAGAATACCAAAACCGAAAGCAGAGATTTCAAGTATTAACAATCGCAAGGGCATGCTATTCCATGCAATAACCGAGCTTGGAAATAAGAAGCCAATCAGATGTCCAAAAAACAGAAATACCAATCCCCAGTGAAAAGGCTGACTTCCATAAAACAATTCTCTTCCTTCCAAAAATTGTGATGAAAGTGATGAAACTTTAAAACCAAAATTAAAATATCGGGAAGCTGATCCTATAATCATGATCACTAATGCCGCATATGGTAATCCTATAAAGAAGAAAAAATCACTCATGACTAAAATTTTTTGTGTTTACAATTCGATTGACAAATTTCTGATTTGGGTGAAGGCATAATAAATTCATTTTCGGCCCTCAAACGTTCTTCGGCAAAAACATAATCCTGAAGATTTTTACCCACAAAATCAGCACTTAAGAAACTGGCAAGTATTTCAAGTATGGATTTATAATAATTATCTCTGTCCTGAAATTTTGCCAACATAAATTGAATGACCGGCTTACTAATAATAAAACCGAGTTCTTCACGAAATTCATCATCCTCCGTTTTTGCTAATAACTGTAATATATTAGGAAGGTGATCGCCTAATTCGGTTCCACAATCGATTCCGGCCTTTTTGTGTTCTTTTTGCATATTCACTAAAAACTCAGCGCGTTTATAGTCTTCACCAAAAATTAAATAGCCCAAATCGAGAGCAACAGTAGCTTTTATATCAAAGGTCTTTAAATAATATTCCTGCTGATCGTGTAAACTAATATCGGTAACAGCCTCATAAAACCTTTGTCCTTTTTCATACAGTTCAGGATAGGATTTTTTAAGCAGTTGATTCAGCTCTTCAGCAGATAATGACAAATTATTTTTTGGATATTCAAATAATTTCGCCAACAATAAATAATGATCATAACTTTTCATATCCATTATTATAAGCCTCGTTTTGGTTTTTCAATAAATCCGAATCCTGCATTTCCTTTTTTATCAGCAGTACTTTCCATCATTTCCATAGCTTCTTCACGATGAGCAGGTGGAATCACAAAACGCTGGTCAAATAAAGGCAAGGAGGTTAATCTAAAAATATCATCGGCTGTATCTTTATCCAGGATAGAATCACGCATTGCATCTTTTATATCAGCAGCTGGAAGATCACCTACAGTCACATCTCTTCTGTGTAATCTTACGGCCATTAGCTTTTTCAAAACTTTTTCAACAGCAAATTCATTACCTGCCGTGAATAAACTGGCTAGATATTTCATGGGCAAACGAGATTTATCAATAGCTCCCCAGAATTTATCTGTCGAGGTTTCATAGGTTCCATCTTTAACAAATCCCATGGTTGGTAATAAAGGTGGAACATAAAATAAGTTCGGCAATGTTCTAAATTCAGGGTGTAGTGGCAATGCCAATTCCCATTCTTTAATAAATTTATATACTGGTGATTTTTGGGCAGATTCGATAGTAGACTCTGCAACTCCATTAGCACGAGCAGCTTCAATCACAGCAGGATCATTAGGATCTAGATAGATTGCCTTTTGTTTTTCAACCAAATCATGCTCCTCACAACTTGCTACATCTTTAATTTTATCTGCATCGTAAAGCATCACACCTAAATATCTGATACGTCCCACACAAGATTTCATACATGCCGGAGTTTCTCCATTTTCGAGTCTAGGATAGCACAATAAGCACTTTTCTGACTTACCGGTT
>DAOWAQ010000224.1 GCA_030634505.1 Calditrichia bacterium | reverse complement strand
AATAATGAGCCGCACAGAATTATAAAATATTTAATAGATACGGCTACTCTATTTCATAAGTTCTATACTGAATGCCGTGTAATTGTTGATGACAAAAATTTGACACAAGCAAGATTGGGATTGTGTGAAGCTACAAAAACAGTTATAGCAAATGGATGCAACTTGATAGGAATCAGTGCACCACAGAGAATGTAGAGGAGTTTAAAATGAGTGTTTTAGTCGTTGGTTCTGTTGCATTAGATACCATTGAAAATCAATTTGGTAAAGCGGATGATTCTCCAGGAGGTTCTGCTCTTTATTTTAGCAGCGCTGCAAGTTTTTTTTCACCTGTAAATGTGGTTGGTGTTGTTGGTACAGACTTTGATTTTAAAATTATTAATTTCTTAAAAAACCGAGATGTTGATCTAAATGGCATATATATAGAAGAAGGCAAGACATTTCGTTGGGGCGGAAAATATCATTTAGATATAAATAAACGTGATACAACTTTTACTGATCTTAATGTGTTTCAGAATTTTAAACCAACCATTCCAAAAGCTTATCAAAATAGTAAATATGTATTTCTGGCAAATATAGACCCAGAACTTCAATTAAAAGTATTGGATCAAATAAATGATCCAAATCTAGTTGTTTTAGATACAATGAATTTCTGGATAAGCAGTAAAAAAGCTATAGTAGAAGAGGTAATCAAGAGATCGGATATTATAATTTTAAATGATGAAGAAACAAGGGAATTTACCGGAAATCCCAATTTACTTAGTGCCGGAAAAGAAATATTATCCTTAGGACCAAAATATTTAATAATAAAAAAAGGTGAGCATGGAGCTGTTTTATTAGGAGAAAATTCATTTTTTACCACCCCCGCATTCCCGTTGGAATTAGTAAAAGATCCGACCGGCGCCGGTGATTCATTTGCCGGTGGATTTGTTGGCTATTTAGCCAGAGAAAAAAATATGGATAAAACTACGTTACGAAAAGCAGTTGTATATGGAAGCGTTATTGCATCATTTAATGTTGAGGATTTTTCTTTTAATAAATTAATTCTACTTACAGAGAATGATATACAAAAAAGATTTGAAAAAATGCGGGAAATTACACAAATAGAATAGTAATATTAATGGTTTTATTAGTTTTTAATAGAATTTTTAAAAGGTAACACAACAGTAAAAATACTTCCTTTATTTAGTTCACTTTCAACTACAATTTGACCATCGTGTGATTCGATGACTTGTTTGGCCAGTGTTAATCCGAGTCCAATTCCACCGCCCATAAAATCAACTTTAGATGTAGTATGATGTATAGAATTTTGTACCTCATAAAATGGTTCAAAAATCATGTCTTGTTTATCAACAGGAATTCCTATTCCGGAATCAATTACCTTAACAAATACATTTTTGCCTCTATTATTTGCCGCATAAATCAGGTTAACTTCTCCATTTTCATTTGTAAACTTTAATGCATTTTGCAATAATTCACGAAGGCTTCGTTTTAGTCTCTCCTGATCTCCAACAACCTTTACAGGATCACCCTCTAAGGTAAAATTGAATTTTATTTGTCTGTTTTTAAATAAAACCTTCATTTCATTGTAAATCGTCTGCAATAATTCTGTCAAAACAAATTCATTTTTTGTATAGTTTTTCTTTCCATAGTCAAAAAAACTTAAATCATGAAGATGTTCTATGATCGTAACCATTTCCTTCATTGTTTCCTTAGAAATATTCAGAGCTTCAATAAGGTCTTTGTCACTGTCTTCAGGTAGAAACATATCAATTAAATCAAGATAACCTTTTAAAACAGTTAAAGGAGTTCTTAACTCGTGATTTGTTACGGTAATAAATTTGTCTTTTAATTCATTCAGTTCAGTAAGTTTTTGATTAAGTGTTTTTAATTCCTCATTTTCTTTTCTTGCTTTTATGGATTGTATACATTTTGAGAGTACGATTTTCACAAGTTCAAGATCAATTGGTTTTGTAAAATAATCATAAGCCCCGATTTTCATTGCTTTAATTGCGTTTTCTAAAGTTGCATAACCGGTGATAACAATAACTTCAATATACGGTTTGTTTTTCTTAACCATTTTTAGAACTTCGATGCCATCCATTTCCGGCATATTCAAATCGGTGATCACAATTTCATAGTCGTTATTAGTTACTTTAACGACGCCTTCTCTACCGTTTGGGGCTGAATCAACTTCATATCCGAAAAATTCAAACATATCCAGATAAGATTCCCGAACATCTTCTTCATCTTCAATAACTAGTATTTTAGCAATTTTTTCATCCATAAAAGTTCTCAATTAATTTGATATATAATTTTCAATAAAAACATATGAATATAATCGTCATTTTATACAAATCTATAAGAGAAAGTATTTTTTATGTTTTGTATGAGTTATTTATAAATAAATTATGATAAATTTTGTGGGAACAGATTAAAAGCTATTTCATTGCGGATTGCTTAAAATCGATTTCTTTAGGGTTATTAGAAATTAAACTTTTAATTTTGTTCATTTCGGAGTTAATTTTATCAAAATAACGATTTTGATTTGGACTATTGCTTCCATGGAAAGAATCACGTAGTAAAAAGACAGAGGTACTTAAAATATTTAATCTAACACGTAGCTCTTCTACTAATGAATTATAATCGTTTAGGTCAACTAAATGCATTTTGAAATTTTCATTATTTGGTTGCTGTGTTGATTTATTCTGTGTATTTGCCATGATTAATAATTTAAGTCCTTTTAAATTTTTATTCCTAAGTCATTAAATGTTTAATTATTATTATCGGCAAAAGTTGAGTTACATTTGAAAAACTGTAATAAAATAATTATAGAATACCTGATTTGGTAAATGTATGTAATTATATTTTATTAAATTACATACATAAATTAATTTGTATTTTTTTTTAATCTTGGTGGGATATTGATCAGTTTTCGACTGGTTAAATACTATCGAACCTGAAAAATATTATTAATTTATATCATATTTTTTTAGTTTTGACATAAATGTGCTACGATTTATTTTTAATTTTAATGCAGTTTGAAATTTATTTCCCTTATTTTTTTCCAATTCAGATATTAATAATGCACGTTCATATTCATTCACAGCACTAATTAATCCGTCATCTTCACTAAATTCTACAGTTGTTTTTTGTCGTTTCGAAATCTTATCAGGAAATTCATCCAAAACTAACTTATTGGATTTGTTTAATACGACTGCTCTTTCGATCACATTTTCTAATTCCCTAATGTTTCCCGGCCAGTCATATTCTTCCAAAACTTGCATAATCTTATTATCTAAAGCACAAATATTTTTATTGTAAATTGCATTAAATTTGGCAAGAAAGTGTTCAACTAATAATTTTATATCATCATTCCTTTCTCTCAAAGCTGGTACATGAATAGGAATGACGTTTAAGCGATAATAAAGATCTTGTCTGAAATTATTCGATTTTATTTCATCTTCAAGGATTTTATTTGTTGCGGCAACAATGCGAACGTCAACTTTCAAAGTTTCAGTTCCGCCCACCCTTTCAAACTCACCTTCCTGTAATACTCGCAGAAGTTTCACTTGCATATTAGGCGATATATCTCCAATTTCATCCATGAAAAGGGTTCCCCCATTTGCCAATTCAAACCTGCCAATTTTATCTTTAATGGCTCCGGTAAAGGCCCCTTTAACATGACCGAATAATTCAGATTCCAGCAAACTTTCAGCTAGCACGCCACAATTAAGTTTTATAAAAGGTTTTTTTACATTTGGACTATTAAAATGAATGGCGTTAGCAATCAATTCTTTCCCCGTCCCGTTCTCTCCCTGGATGAGTACTGTCGTATTGGTGGGTGCGATATCTCGAATCATACTAAAAAGATGAGTTATTTTTTCACTTTTTCCAATTATATTTTTAAAATCAAACCGAGATTCTAACTTTTTACGCAAATATTCATTTTCTCTTATCAGATTGCGCATTTGGGCAATGTTCTCTACTTTAATTAAAATCTCATCAAGACTCAAAGGTTTAAGTATATAGTCCTTAGCACCCATTTTCATGGCTTCTACAGCGGTTTCTATTGTACCATGGGCTGTAACCATCATGACAGGTATATGTGAATAACTTTTACTTAAAATTTCCAACAATTGCATTCCGTCCATTTCCGGCATTCTAATGTCACTAATTACTATGTCCGGTTCCGATTCCCTGATTTTATTGAGAGCATCCAGACCATGTTT
>DAOWAQ010000293.1 GCA_030634505.1 Calditrichia bacterium | reverse complement strand
CAATAATAATTGTAAACCTACTTTTTTGTTAATTTCAGAAATTCTTACTGCAATTTTTAGTCGAATATATTTATCTTCTTCCGCATCAAATTGGTGATGTAATGAGGTTGCATTATTGTTTATATCTAAAAAATCTGTTAGTTCCTGATCTGACATTTTTTCTAATTTTTGATGTACTTTTATTTCATGCAGTAAATGTTCTTCTTCAGAGATAAAACTCACATGATCATGTTCATGATAAAGTGTTTTAAAAGATTCTCCCATAAGATAAAAGCCAAAAACCACAACAATTGTAATTCCTGTTCCCAAAGCTATTTTTAATATTGCCTGATTCCGCTTTTCTGCCCGCAAAATAAATAGCATAATTGAAACAATTGTTAATACAATTCCATAAAATGCAACTACAGTAGGCCCACTGGGTAAATCAGCAACATATGAAATATAAAGAGCAAGTATGCTCACTACCAATCCCATGCTCCATCCAATTACCAGCTGTTTCCACAGAACATCTGTTATCATTATTGAAACTATCGCCGGAACAACCAGAAATACAAAAACCAGCAAGACGCCAGCCGTTCCAACGGAATGTGTAATCACCACTCCAAATGAAACATAAAACATGAAATCCCAAAAACGCACTGAAACACCTTGATTGTATGCTTTTTCAGGATTTTCAGATATCAGAATGAATTTTTCACGAAATACATAATGAAAAATTCCAACAGCTGAATATACTCCCGCAGCTATTGCTATTGTTGACCATTTTACCCATAAAATACTACCTGTCATTATTTCTTTGATATGTTCAGCACCATGTGGTGCTTTATCTATTACCAGTATAGCCACAGAGGCAGCGATGGCATATGTAACACCAATTATTGCTTCCTGAGGAATTTTTTCATGTCTGAAGCGAAAAACAGAAAATACAGCAGCACCAATAAAGGTAAAAGCGAGGGAAAACCAATATGCTCCCATAGAAGTTGGCATAATACCGAATAGAAATCCCACAGTTGTACCAAGAGCAGCAATTTGTGCCAGCGCCAAATCTACAAAAATTACTTTACGTCGGATTACATGTAACCCTAAATAGGAATGAATACCCACTAAAACAAGACATTCAAAAAATGCCGGAGCCATTATATTGACTATACCAAATTCCAATTTTTTCTCCTATAATTTATTCACGCCATATATGTCATGCTGTAAGCATCTTTGTTGATGCCGGCACACTAGCCAGTCTGCTGACAGGTACAAAGTTCCATACTGGATGACATTTTAAACAGCACCTCCTACAACCACCTGTACAACATAACAAACATTACAGAGACTGTCTCGATGCATCGGGACTGATCCCTTTAATAAGCATTCTTTGACTTATTATGATTTCATCAGTGTTTACTATAAGCTGATTTTAATTTTTCAATCCATAGATCAATTAATTTGAAAACATCTCCTGTGTCTTCAGCTCCATCTACATAAAGAGGTACAATTACAGGATTTGCCCCCACCTTTTCACAAATTGTTCTAACTTTATTTTCATCGAAATAATTGGCTGCTAAAACAACTGTCACATTATTTTTTTTCATTTTCTGAATCAGACTTTCCACATGTTTTGGAGAAGGTGGGATACCTGGTTTGGGCTCTACGTAGCCAATTATATTTATCCCAAATAAATTTTTAAAGTATATCCAGTTTTTGTGATAGGCAACTATTTTTTTGTTACGGAATACCATTCCTTCTTTTAACCAACCCCCAAGATAGTCGAGCATCTTTTTATCTTTATATTTTTTTTTGTCCAAAAAATCAACTAACTGCCCGGAATTAGCAAGTTTGGTTAAAAGTGAACTTCCCATAAGATTAACCAACTCGTCTCCAAATGTTTTATCGTCAATTTTTTGATTGAATTTCTTAAGATTTAAACGGAAATAATCAGAATACTCCGGCTGTAATTTTTCCAGCCCAATTACAATATTTTCCGCAATTATTTTAAAATTCAAAGGATTTGTCGTGAGGTGAGGATTGCCATAAATATGTAAGCCACCTTCACTGCGAGACAGTACTGTTGGTTTATCCAAAAGATTAATTCCGTCATATGCCGCCACATATCCGATTTGCCCGGAACGGATATTACTGTTTTTAGACATATCTACAACGGATGGCACCCATAATTCTAAATCAAGCCCGGTAGTTACAAATAAATCAGCTTTACTTAGCATAACAGCATAACTGGGTTTTGGGCGGACATAATGGGCATCCTGATCTCCCGGAACGATATAATTTACCTGGACATTATCTCCGCCGACCTGCTTCGCTATATCTGAATAAACACTTAAAGTTGTTACAATATTTATTTTGTCCTTAGCAAACGACACATTGAATATAATCGCTACTATTATGAACAATTTATATATTGAATTTTTCATTCTATCCTCCACTAATATCTGTCATGTTTATGCGGTCCAACAGCCCATACAATTTGCAATCTGAGTTGGTTGTCTGATTCATCGATCTGTTTGTTATACAAATAATTATATTCCAGTCGTAATTTAACCCAATGACTCTGCCACCAGGTTACATAGGGGACAATCTGATATAAATAATCATCGTCATTATTTTTCTCAAAAGGTTGAGTATAATCAATTCGTAATCCGGATTGCCATTGTTCTGCAAATTTGTATTCGCCATAAGTATAGCCACCGTAAGCAGTAATGCTTTCATCTCCTATCAATTCTTTGTCCACAAAGTACAATTCTGTTCTCCAAAGAAATGATTTGTACAGCGCTTTATTAACAGGCTCCCAGAAAAAAGTCAGATCAAGACCTGCCAATTTGGTTAAACGGTTTGATTCCAGGATAAGACTATCATTCTCTGCATATCCTCTGAAATCGTTTTTTCCAACCATTCCGGTTACACCAAATTCAAAATAAGTGTTTTTAGAAAGGTCGTAATAATTTTTGAAATGTCCCAAAACAACAGGAAATGAAAAACTCTCCCCTGAAAAGAGGTTTTCGTTTTCACCATTGGTTATTTCAACTATAAGAGAGTTAGAGCTAGCCATAAAAGCAGGCATTAACCAATTTATTGAGATACCGATTTGATTTAAACCTCCCCCGCCAAAAATGGTTTTTAAGGCAAGCGGAAAATCAAATTGATCTAGAGCATGTTTATGCCAACGATTAACCACTCCAAATTGCTGGCGGAATTTTCCTGCTGTTAACGAAATATTAGATATAAGATTGTTCCAGGTTAAATAAGCTTCTCCCAAATGAACACCATGAGGATCAAATCCTATGGCAATTTTAGTCATACTAAAAGGATCCAGATTACTTTGCATATGTAATCCGATACCGCGGAAATAAAAACCGCTACGGCTTGATTTTGTGAAATTGTCTTCATTAAATATATAGTTACCATATGCATCTCCGGTTACACTTATTTCCGGATTTATCGCCTGTAGTGATCGTTGCCCTCCTTTAAAAACTTTAGATTTTGTTTCACTTTTTTGAGCTGAGATTTCATCTGCTTCTTTAAGTAATTTTTCAAGTTCACCCTGTTCGAATTTTTCTTCTAACTTTTTAATTTTCTCTTTTAAACTGTCAATT
>DAOWAQ010000274.1 GCA_030634505.1 Calditrichia bacterium | reverse complement strand
TTCTATGGAAGAAGTAATCTTGCCTTTTTTGCGTCTTGAAGGCAAATGAAAAATGGACACAAATGTATTAATTGAAATAAAAGCAAGAAATGAATCTGATACAAAAGGATTTGCTGAAGAATCTTTGATATATTTTAAAGCCGGGGATACAATTTTATTATTTGGGGATTTAGGAAGCGGTAAAACGTATTTAACAAAATTGTATGGTCAAATGCTAGGGGTTGATATTGACGTAACCAGTCCTTCGTTTTCAATCATTAACCAGTATCAGGGAGATGTTCTTATTAATCATCTCGATTTTTATAGAGTACAAAATAGCAATGAGTTATTTAATTTGGGATTGGATGATATTTTTAATATGAACAGTATTAATTTTATTGAATGGCCTCAGATTATTGAAAAACAAATTAATTGGGATCATTACCGTATTTACATTGAATTTGTTGATGAGAATCCATCAAGTAGATATTTCAAATTAATCAGCATGAGAAATTGAATGATTTTAGGAATTGAGACTTCGAGTCTTCTTTGTAGTATAGCCTGGTATGAAAATGATCGAATTCTGTTGGAGTATAATGTTGAAAGAGATCAGGTTCATTCTACTATTCTGGCTGATTTGTTTAATAAAGGATTAAATTATTTAAAAAGATCAGTTATTGATATTTCTCTTGCTGCCATTGCAACTGGTCCCGGGTCCTATACAGGTTTAAGAATTGGAATGAGCTTCATCAAAGGATTGTGTTATGGTTCAAATATTCCAGTTATTGGTATTTCGAATTTTAATGTTTTAGCTTTACAGTCTTGTAATAATGAAAGTTCTTTTATTACGTTGATCAACGCCAACAAAGGTAGATTTTATTATGCTAAATTCGAAAGTAAAGCCGAAGAATTTAACGAAAAGGGAATATTAGAAATCGAAGAATTGAATCAATTAGCAAAAAAAGATACCAGAATAATTATTGATTATTATACTGAAATCAATAAAAACAATGATCCCTGGCAGAATTTCGCCTGGATAATTAAAGGTCGTTTTAATGCATCTTATTTATGCCAGACTGCTGATCATAGATTTGGTAAGTATGGCGCTGATGATATAAATAATTTAGAACCGATGTATCTTCAGGCATTTGCCGGAATTTTATGAATGTTGTTTTTAGGAGAATGCAAAAAAAAGATATCCGGGATGTTTATGAAATAGAACTTGATTTGTTTGATGATTGCTGGTCAAAAGCTAGTTTTTTACATGAAATAAAAAATTCGAGTTATTCATTTCCATTTGTATTAATTTTGAATGAAACTATTGTCGGTTATTGTGTTTGTTGGTTTTATCAAAACGAATTACATATAGGAAATTTTGCAATTAAAAGTGATTTTCAAGGAAAAGGATTAGGGAAATTATTAATGGAAAAGATATTTGAACTTTTCCCTAAATATACTGAAGCCTATTTGGAAGTTGATGTTTCTAACAATGCGGCCATTAGCTTATATTTAAAATTTGGTTTTAAAATTTTATCAACCAGGAAAACCTATTATGAAAACGGAGAAGATGCACTGGTTATGGTAAAATATAATTAGGACCAGAATAAGGAGCATTTATGGATTGGTTTAAACGAAAAAAAGAAGGACTAAAGCCCATTGACCGCAAGGGAATGCCTGATGGGTTGTGGGTAAAATGTGATAATTGTACGGAAATAATTTATAAAAAAGAATTAGAAAAAAAATTATATGTTTGTCCTAAATGCGATTTTCATTTTAGGATAAACAGCCGGGAATATATTAAAATTTTAATCGATCAAAAATCTTTCAAGGAATTTGGAAATAGTATAAAATCTTTGGATCCTTTAAAATTTAAGGATAGTAAACGATACACAGACAAATATGCTGCTGCGGTTAAAAAAACAGGATTAAATGATGCTGTGGTTACAGGGTTAGGTAAGATTGACAGAATTGATGTTGTTGTTAGTATAATGGATTTTAGCTTTCTTGGTGGAAGTATGGGTTCAGTTGTTGGTGAAAAGATTTCCAGAGCAATTGAGACAGCTCTAAAAGAAAAAAAACCATTAATTATTTTATCTGCCTCTGGAGGTGCTCGTATGCATGAGGGAGTTCTCAGCCTGATGCAACTGGCAAAAACAAGTTCAAAACTTGCTTTATTATCTGAATCAAAAATTCCTTACATATCAATTCTAACAGATCCTACCACCGGAGGGACCACCGCAAGTTTTGCCATGCTTGGAGATATTCATATCGCTGAACCGGGAGCTCTCATTGGATTTGCAGGTCCAAGGGTAATTAAACAAACGATCGGACAGGATTTACCACCAGGATTTCAGCGCTCCGAGTTTTTACTGGAACATGGATTTATTGATGCAATTGTTCATAGACATGAATTAAAAAATCGCATTGCTCAAATGCTTGTATTTTTCAACCACAAAAATCCCGAAACTTCAAACATATCTGAGAAAAACTAGGTTTCTTAATAAATGAAAATATTAATTACGAATGATGACGGAATTCATTCTGAGGGAATTTATAGATTAAAACTCGCTTTAGAAAAAATCGCTGATGTTTTAGTTGTCGCGCCTGATACAGAAAGAAGCGCGGTAGGACATGCTATTACTATTTCTGATCCACTTCGCGTAACTGAGGTGGAAAAAGATGGAATATTTTTCGGTCATGCAGTTAATGGTACTCCTGCTGATTGTGTAAAAATTGGTATTTCATGCTTAATGGAAGGAAAGCCCGACATTGTTGTTTCCGGTATAAATTTGGGTCCAAACACCGCTACAAATATTATATATTCGGGAACAGTGTCTGCTGCTGCTGAATCTGTTATTATGGGTATTCCGTCAATGGCATTGTCTTTGGCTTCTTTTACTGTTCAGGAATATGAATTTACATGTAAACTTGCTGTTGAATTAGTCGCGAAGATTCTCAAAAATGGCTTACATGAAGGCACACTTTTGAATGTAAATGTTCCTGCGTTAAAAGAGGAAGAGATTGAAGGTATCGTAATTACGCGACAGGGTAAGGGCCGTTACGAAGAGTTTTTCGATAAACGTGTTGACCCGTTTAATCGCACTTATTATTGGTTATCCGGTAAACGAATGATGATTGATTCTGATAATGATATAGACGATGTTGTTGTTACACAAAATAAAGTTTCTATTACTCCTATTTCTTATGAATTAACAAATACGGATATGTTACAAAAATTAAAATCATGGGACATTGAAAGATGAGTGTAAACTATTCCCACGAAACGATAATTGTATTAGACTTCGGATCGCAATATTCACAACTTATTGCCAGGAAAATTCGAGAATTAAAAGTGTTTTCAGAAATCCACCCTTTTAATGTTTCATTAGATATTTTAAAACACGAAAAGGTAAAAGGCATTATTTTGTCGGGTGGACCATCATCAATTTATGAAGAAAACGCTCCGATGATTTCCAAAAATATTTTGGACATGAATGTTCCAATATTAGGTATCTGCTATGGTTTACAATTATTGATGCATCTTAATAACGGGAAAGTGAATCCTGCGGAAAAAAAAGAATATGGACATGCTCAATTGCAAATCAACTCGCAATCAAAAATCTTTGAAGGTATTCCTGATAACTCTACTGTTTGGATGAGCCACGGCGATAAAGTTGATGAAATTCCTGTAGAGTTTGAAGCCATCGCAAAAACAAATAATAGCCCGTTTGCAGCTGTTCATCATAGAGGTAAACCAGGAGTAATAATAGAAGGTCATCCTGAGGTTTCCCACACGGTTTATGGAAAAAAAAT
>DAOWAQ010000339.1 GCA_030634505.1 Calditrichia bacterium | reverse complement strand
TATTAAGATAACCAATAAAGGTATTCTTTTAAATTGTTTGCTATATCTTTATAGTAGCTAAAACTTGATGCATTTTGCAATGTGTCACAAAACGCTGGTATCCAATTCATAATATAATTCTCATAGAAATAATCGATTTCGTCTTCAGGATAGTTTTCATCGGGATTAATAATTATAGAAAAATATTCCAAAATATTAATCAACGAATCCAGAGGTTCATCTGCATCAAAAGGTAATCCGGATTCTGCAAAAAGGTTATGCAAAGAATCGGTTTCAATATGTTTAGCATTTCGCATTAGAAAATCTGATGCGATCATAGGACAAAGCGGTTCCTGAGCGCCAAAATTTGAGAAGAGTTGAATGTATTCTTCTCTGAAATCTTTAAATTCTATGCCTTGAAAACTGTTTACAATTTCAAGAATCTGGTTTGTAAATGTAAAATCTTCATCATTGCTTACATTTTGTTCAAGAATACGATACATGTGATGCAACTCATAAAACATTTCATCGTATGGATAAATAAAACATTTTGCATAAAATTGTAACAGGCTTGAAGACAAAGGAGAAATTTTATTTATATCCATAATTCTAAATATACACTTTATAATCAACTTGATTCAATAATACTATAATAATTTAGAATAGTAAATGTAAAATTATTAAATTTGTATTTAGTTTAAAAAAAATAAATACTTAAAATATATTGTGAAATTTAATTTTAGAAAATCGAGTGAAATATCTAATAGGAATATGGTATAAGGTTTAAAGTATTTGAACTATGTGCAGAACACCAACCATATTTCATACAATTTATTGGATTTTAATTATAGGAGAATCATAATGGCAGATAATAATAAAAGTGGCGGAATGATTTGGGGAGCAATTCTAATTCTGATTGGAGTAATATTTCTTTTCCAAAATTTTGATATACTGGATATTGGTGATATTATTTCAACATTCTGGCCGTTAGTGCTAGTAGTTATCGGTTTAAAAATCCTTTATGATAGAAAATCAAAAGATGAAGATGATTTTGAAATAGTTAAAGATACCCCAAAGGGACAGGCAATAAAAAGTGAAACAGAAGACAATGTTTCTTCGGATAGTATTTCAAGAAACAATGTATTTGGAGATATGAAAATTAATGTTAACAGTAAGAAATTCAGTGGTGGTTCTGTAAGCAATGTTTTCGGTGATTTACGAATTGACTTGTCAAAAGCAACGGTTATTGATAATAATTGCAAATTATATGTAAATGGGGTATTTGGCAGTGTTTATATAAAACTACCTGATGGCGTCCAATCAAAAATCAAAGCAAATTCTGTTGCCGGCGAATTGAATATAAAAGATGAACAGCATGATGGATTATTTGGAAATATAAAAAAAGAAGATCCGGGATATGCGGAAACAGTAAAAAGGATTTTCATAAGCAGTTCGATAATTTTCGGCAGTATTACAATAAATTAACCATACTTGGTTCTGGTTGCTGGTTGTTGGTATCTGGAATTTGTTGAAGCGTTTAAGCGTCAAGGGGTTGATGGGTTCTCTCACTATTACATGTTTTTCCTGCCCGCCGGTAGGTGCGGCGCTCTTCGCTAATCTCTCTTCTATAAATTATATGATTTTCCTGGAACAGTGTTCTTAGTTATCTAATTGCTGATTGTTTCCATCGTGTCCAAACATAGATGGGAATTCCACACATTAATAAAATAAATCCCCAATAAACAGTTTCCTGTCCGGAACCGGCAATAGCCCATATAGAATATATAAAAGCAAATATAGCAATAACCGAAGAACCTAAAAGTTTTTCTCCGCTGAATCTCTCAGGGTATTTAATGAAAATCATTAGTTCTGCCATGGAAGTGAATACATAAGGAATAAGAGCGGTGAGGGTTGCCAGTAAAATTATAAACGTAAACAATTCTACCAGCCCTTTTGTATAATTTAGTGCCATCAATATTGTAATTAAAAGGCTTGAAAAAATAAGACCGCTGATCGGTGTGCCGTTTTTAGAAACGCGACTAAATACCTTCGGGAAAATACCATCAAGGCTGGCAGCTAAAGGAATTTGGCCTTGCAATAAAATCCAGCCATTCAGAGCGCCAAAACAGGATATAATGGCGCCTATCCCAACCACATAACCAGCCCATGAACTCCATATAACTCCAGCAGTATCTACAAAAGGCGCAGTTGATTTTGCCAATTGAGAAGCTGCAATAATTCCCATTACGACTACAGTGCTCAAAATATAGAGTATAGCTGTAAATACGGTTCCGATCACCGTGGAACGCGGAATGTTTACTTTTGCATTTTTCACATCGGCAGCAGGTACTGTACTGGATTCCAACCCTAAAAATGCCCAGAGTGTTAAAGCTATGGTTGCGGTAATGGCAGACATTGAAGATTTACCGCTTATATTAAATGGAGTGAAATTGCTAAAATCAACATAAAATAATCCAAAAAATACAATCAAGATCAATGGTAAAATTTTTATGATTGTGGTAACTAACTGAACCATACCAGCACTGCGAATACCAATGATATTTATATATGTTAAAAACCAGATACTTGACAATGCAACAAAAGCCGCAAGTAAACTGTTGTTTGCAAGAGCAGGCCAGAATATCGTTAAATAACTTACAAATGCTACGGCAATAGCTGCATTAGCTGCGACAATAGACAGCCAGTAACCCCAGGCAACAAGGAATCCGGCAAAATCACCAAAAGCGTCACGAGAATATGCATAGGGCCCACCGGCTTTTGGAATCATTTTGCTGAGTTTAGAAAAAACCAGCGCTACCAATATTGAACCGGTCGCTGTAATTAACCAGCCCAATATACTTATCCCTCCATAAAGTGCCAGGGAAGCCGGTAAAAGAAAAATGCCGGAACCAATCATATTTCCCACGACAAGAGCAGTGCACATCCAGAAACCCAGTTTTTGTTTTTCGGAAACACTTGAATCCATAAGCCAATCTTCCAAATTAATTACAAATTATTTGTTTATTATTATACCTATCAACAGAAAAGATTAATGTAAAGAATAAATACTAAATTGTAAAAAATAATTGAATTTAATATGGGAAAATTCTTTTTTATGATTTTAATAATATTAATGTATCATTGAAAGATGAAATGCATCTTTATAGTTTACTTAAATTTATAAATTGGAGTTTAAAATGGGAATGAAATATCTGGTTGAAAATAACAGGCGAAAAATTATATTTCAGGTTGAACTTAATTAGACCTATTTATTTTTTATATCTGATAATATCCAATCAAATGCAAGATCTTTTCCTTCAACTAATGAATCAAAGGTTTTCATAATTATTACATCGGGATA
>DAOWAQ010000049.1 GCA_030634505.1 Calditrichia bacterium | reverse complement strand
TTTACCCTTTTTAATTACGGATTTTAGATCACCACCCTGTGCACCAACACCCGGGACAAGAAATGGCAACGTTGGGAAATTTTCCCTGATTTCAGATAACTCCTCAGGTTTTGTGGCGCCTACGACTAATCCACAATTTTTATTTAAATTCCATTGATCAACTTTTTTACTAACACTCATGTACAGCGATTCATTACCAACTTGTAAATATTGAAAGTCTTCAGCTGATTTATTGGATGTTAATCCCAAAACAAATGCCCCCTTCTCTGCATTTTCGATAAATGGTTTTACAGCATCAAACCCCATATATGGATTTACAGTAACCGCATCAGCGCCCAATAGGTCAAAAGCTGCTTTTGCATATTTATTTGCCGTATTTCCAATATCTCCGCGTTTTCCATCTAATATTAAAATCACATCATCCGGGATATTAATTTTTAGTGATTCAAGGGCTTCCAATCCTTTAGCGCCTTCACATTCAAAAAATGCCAGGTTTGCTTTAAATGCTATGGTAAATTTATTTGTAGCATTAATAATTTCTTCCGTGAATTTTAGGATCGGGTTTTTTTCTTTGTGTAAAACCTCTGGAATTTTATCCATATCCGGGTCCAATCCGACACAAAGATATGATTTTTTCGTGAGAATTAATTCATTCAGTCTTTTATTAAATGACATTTTAAAACCTTGTAATTTAATTAACAAGTATTTGTCATTTCGAAGGAGTAATACGACTGAGAAATCTGAGATTTCTCCCTACGGTCGAAATGACATATTATACTCAATTTACTACTCTTTAGCATTGACAAACCCGGCACAGGACAAATCACTTGTAATATTAACTGTTGTTCGCGCCATATCCAGAAACCTTTCAACACCTAATATTAGTGCAATTCCTTCCAAGGGGATTCCAATACTTTGTAACACCAATGTCAACATAATGATTCCAACCTGTGGTGCGCCTGCCGTTCCAATCGACGCCAGTGTTGCCGTCAATAAGATAGTTAATTGATCACCTAAAGTCAGGTCTATTCCATACAATGTAGCGATGAACACTGCCGAGACTCCCTGGAATATTGCCGTACCGTCCATATTTATCGTCGAGCCCAGAGGCAAAACAAAACTTGCTATTTGTGGTTTAATTTTGAGATTCTTTTCGGCACATTCCATAGTAACCGGCAAAGTAGCAGAACTTGAACTTGTGGAAAAGGCAACCAAAATCGCAGGATATATTCCTTTCCAAAAATCAGATAATTTTATTTGTGTAAAAATTTTTATGACTGCTGAATTAAATAAAAATACGTGTATCACTAAAGCAATTATTGTGGTTAGAAAATAACTTATTAATGTTAATATTACTTCCGAACCATATTTTGAAATCACATAGGCTATTAAAGCAAATACACCATAGGGTGCTAATTTCATGATCAAGTGAACGAATTCTATTGATAAATCAGTCACTCCTTCAAAAAAATTCAATAAGGTTCTTCTTCTATCTTCGGAAATATAATTAATGACAACTCCGGAAATTATCGCAAAAAAGATGATCTGCAACATCTTGCCTTCAGTAAAAGCTTTAAAAGGATTTGTGGGAACGATATTCAAAAGTAGGTCAACTGTATTTGATTTTTCTGAAACAGCATCAATTTTTATTTGAGCTTCAGATTGAAAATTAGCATGAAGTTCAACTTTTACATCTTCAGAAATGGCACTGCCTGGTTTGATGATATTGGCAGTTGTCAATCCGATGATTATGGCAATGGCTGTTGAAGTAATGTAAAATAATAGAGTTTTACCGCCAATCTTTCCCAATTTTTTAGGATCTCCCAAACTTGCCGTACCGACAAATACTGAGGAGAATACCAAGGGTATAACGATCATTTTGATTAATCGAATAAATATCTGACCAACCGGGTAAAAAATACTCGCGGCATCGCTTGCAAAAATTCCAAACAGCAATCCGCAGGCTAATCCCACAAATATTTTTGTATACAGTTTGAATGAACTTGATAAATTAAATATGAAGTAAAGATTTAGCGCCAGTAAAATAAATCCGATTAATACAAAAAGAATATTAGATTCATTAAATATTGAAGAGAAAAATAAAATAGAAAACCCAATACATAAAATTGTAGTTATCAATTTTACCGGGAGTGAGAGATTCTTATAATTCATTAATATTTTTAGAATTATTTTTACAGGTTTTTTTTCTTATTTAATATTTTCTTTTCTTTTATTGTATATTTTTTATTTTGCTTTTTGAACTTTTTAAAACCGTCCATTTCATCTATAATCTTACGATAGTTCAGTAAACGCTTTTCATCGATTTTTCCAGCCTCTATTGCCGATTTAACAGCACAGTCCGGTTCATTCAAATGTTTACAATCATTAAAATAACAATTCTCTGCTAACGATAGTATATCAGAAAACGTTTTTTCAATACCTTCTTTTGAATCAATTAACTGCAATTCTCTCATCCCGGGTGTATCAATTACCATGCAACCCGAAGACAACAATATCAATTCCTTGTGTGAAGTAGTATGTTTTCCTTTTTTTTTATTATCCAGCGTATTCACTCTTAATACATCTTTACCAATCAAACAATTAATGATTGTAGATTTACCTACGCCAGATGACCCAACAAAGGTAACGGTTTTCCCTTTTTTGAGAAAATTATCAAATTGATTAAGTCCGATTTTTTCTAAAGCGCTTATTTTAATTATTGGAACTTTGTCTGCAATTGTTTTTAGTTGTTTATACTTTTCTTCTACTTCATTACAAATATCAATTTTATTTAAAACAAATACAGGAGTAATATCACTTTCTTTGGCAACAATCAGGTAACGTTCCAGGCGACGTAGATTAAACTCCTGATCCAAAGCACTTACAATAAAAACCAGGTCAATATTTGCCGCAATGACTTGCTCTTTAGAGGTGAATCCAGCTACTTTACGCGATATTTTTGTTTTACGTGGCATAATAGATTTTATCAACCCGAGGTCTTTATTACCAAGCAATTCAAATAATACCCAATCACCAATCGCCGGAATTTCAGAATTATCTTTATTTGAATAGAATAAGTTTCCTGCAGACCGCACCCAAATTTCACCGTGCTCGCTTACTAATTTATATTTATTGCGATGTTGTAATACAATCCTACCCAGAGAATAAGAATTATTTGTGGAATTGAAATTACTAAAATACTTTTGCCAGCCGTATTTTTTTAGTAAAACAGGTTGCATATAATTAATTGTTTATTTGAAAGGTAATTTAGTAAGAAGTGTTGAATTATCAAATACTTATGATATTTAAACTACTCAATATTTTAATTTGATTTTTGCTGGATTCACTCAAAATCATAGACATATCATTGCTGAATATAAGTTGGTTCGAAGTATTCTCAGATAAAGAGATTACCGATGCCATCCTTTTAAAGGATAGCATCGGTTCTATTAATTAGTCTTTTAAATTCCGAGAAATCATTATTCTCATTTCCCGCAATTCTTCTTCTTAAGTTTAATCAATAACTTCTATTGTATTTCCTTTTTCATTTCCCGATTGCTCTGCTCAAGAATTGTAAACCAGTTAATATTCCTTGTAAAAAACATTGCTGCTGCAAGAATTACAAAAAGTCCAATGCTACCAAATAATAACGCAAAATCCTGGAGCTGGAGATTTATATATAAGAATCCATAAAGTATTAAAAGAAATGTGGCAACAATTGACACTAATTTAAATTCGCCAACTGCTGCTTTTGTATAAAATGATATCAGAACAATCATACTTATAGAAGCAATCAGATAAGCTATAGAAAAAGCAAGATGCTCGGATAAAGAAAGGAGTACCAGATAAAATAATAACATTCCTGATCCAATTAATAAATATTGAATTGGATGAATTAATTTTTTTGACAATATTTCGATTAGAAAGTAACAAATAAAAGTTAGCCCTATGAATAGGAAGGCATATTTCACTGTTCTTGTTGTTTGTTGGTATTGGTCTACGGGATAAAACAATTCAACACCAAAATAATTATCTTCAATATTTATTGGATGTTCAAATGAAATATGAGGAAAGTTCCGATTAAGATTAAATATTTCCCAGTGTGCTTCAAAATGCTGATTGTCAATCATTTTATGTTGTGGCAAAAAATCTCCGCAAAAACTTGGGTGATTCCAGGAAGAAGATATTTTTACTTTAGTATCTTTACCAGTAGGGGAGAATTGAATTTGTTCACTACCATTAAGATTCATGTTCAGTGAAAAAGAATATTCATCTATATCTGGTTGAATTGAGGTTATAAAATGCAAACCTTTACTTACCACAGAGCTTGCTTTAAGACCGGTTCGAGCAGCAATTTCCTGACCATTCCAATTTAATTTTAGATTATTTGTAAGCCCTTTTAAATCAGAAATTCCAATTTCCACATGTGCATTATCATATCTGATTTTTCCATTCATAAAATCTAACTCTTCAAGATTAGTAAGATTAAATTTTCCCTTACTATGCAAATCAGATTTAAACAACAGAATTTGATAAATTCCCCTATATCTGATTTCAGGCTCCAAAGTACTTTCAATATCCAGAGTTTCAGGAAGAAGGTAAATATTGCGAATTGAGATATATTTTTTACCATCATCATCTTTATTGACAAATTCCACAGGAATAACCAGTACAGGTCCGGCAATAAATTGATTGCCTCCCCACTTTGATGTAATTTCTGAGAGCACTTCTTCCCGTCGCTCCTCTCTTTCGGAAATGATGCTTGAAATCCAAATTGATGGAATCATTAATAATAAAACCAAAAATCCAATCATGAATAGTTTTGCCCCGATCGATGTTTTCAATTTTTCATTTAGCATAATTTTCCTCAATCCTTCAAATTCAACTTAACTTGATTTTCAAAGTTATACTATAATTTTCTGATTTAGTTTACCAAACTTCGTTTATACTATAAAAAATTTATTCCATACATTTTTGAAACAAAATTCATCACAATCAGGATTGAAAGCTATCATAAGTTTATTAGGATCTATTAAAGTATTAGAGATTCATGTATCGATACCATCACTTTAAGTGATAACATCGTGAAGTTCCGATTGATATGGCAGTCCAAAATAATTATGAATAAACGCTTTATATTCTTTTTCTAATTTTGCATACTGCATCATACTGTACAATTTTTTTTGTTCGTTTTTCAGTTTTTCGTCAAGATAGTTTTGATCAATTAAATTTTCAGGTATTTCACTCACAATCGATAATTTTCTTTTATCAATTTCACCCTCTATTACTCCCCAGCGATCAAAGATACCCAGCGCAGTTTCCACACGGTAATCACGACTGTTTTTATAGGTCATTTGTTCTTTGACAAACTCCAATCCTTCTGCATTCGCTCTTTGAATATCATCCAGTAATAATCGATATAATCGATCATAAAATCCAGCGGCAGGATTATTCCATTTAATAAATTCCAGTTGAATATTTAAATCCTGTTCATCATACAACAAACTGCAAATGGAATCTTTACTATCACGACCGGCGCGACCTATTTCCTGATAGTAAGATTCAAGTGATCCGGGAATTTGCGCATGAAGCACAAATCGAATACTATCTTTATCCACTCCCATTCCAAAAGCATTGGTTGCCAGGACCAGGTTATTTTCGCCTTTCATAAATTTTTCCTGGATAATTTTACGTTTTGTATTATTCAAATCTCCGTGATATTTGAAATGTCTTATACCTTTTCGTGTTAAAAGATCACTCATGAATTCCAGGTCTTTAATCAATACGAAATATATAATTCCATTGCCTTTATGTTCTTTGATAACTTTTAATATGTTTTCAAGTTTTTCCTGTTCACCCCAAATTGAATGTACTTCTAAAAATAAATTTGGGCGATCAATTCCCTGGTGAAAATATTTTACTTCATTCTCTTTAAGGTTTAATTGCTTAATGATATCTTTTTGAACCGGCGGAGTAGCAGTCGCAGTTAATGCCAGAGTAGTAGGATTATTCATTAATTTTCTAAACTCAGCCAGTCTTGTATAGTCCGGTCGGAAATCATGCCCCCATTGGCTGATACAGTGAGCTTCATCTACAGCAAGAAGTGAAATTTCCCTATTCCTTAAAATCGATATGAATTCCTTTTTCCTAAATCGCTCCGGAGTGACATATAAAAGTTTGTATTTTCCATCGGCAACATTATTATATCTCTGTTCTCTTTCGGTTTTATTTAATGATGAATTTATAAAAGTCGCATCAATTCCTTTTTTGACTAAAACATCAACCTGGTCTTTCATTAATGCAATTAAGGGTGAAATCACAATTGTTAGACCGGACAGCATTAAAGCCGGAATCTGATAAGTTAATGATTTGCCGGAACCGGTGGGCATAATTACCAGACAATGTTTTTTATTTAAAACACATTGAATTATTTCTTCCTGTGGTTCCCGAAAGGATGTCAGTTTAAATACACTTTTTAATATTTGAATTGGATTTTGCAACATCTCTCCTATAAAGTATGAAAATATAATTAATATGATATTGGTCAAATTCTTTAAAATAATATTTCGTATTTTATAAAATTATTCGGAGAGTCAGAGTTCCACCAACTGCTTTTTGTTTTACATTTGTGTTTAATTCGGATAAATGAAATAATGATTCTAATAAATTTTTCAATTATTTACCTATGATAAAGTTGAGATAATGACAATGACATTATTTTTAGTAGTGTTGACATTTTACAAGGTTATAATTTTGATAATTAGATTTTCAAGGCTATAATCTTGAATTATAAATTAAGTTGATCCAATATTAATTTTTAACGTTCATATACAATTTCACCACCCACTACAGTCATATTAACTTCTACATTTTTTATTTCTGCAGGATCAATTTCAAATAGGTTTTCAGATAGTACTACAAAATCAGCAAGCTTTCCTGTTTCAATACTGCCCTTTTCATTTTCCGAAAAATCAGCATAGGCTCCGTTTATAGTATAGCATTTAATGGCTTCTTCAACTGATATTTTTTGCTCAGGTATCCACCCTTTTTCATTTTTTTTATCGAGGGTTCTTCGGGTTACGGCGGCATAAATTCCCCATAAAGGACTTGCCGGAGCCACATCCCAGTCAGAGCCAAATGCAACAATTACATTTTTATCTATTAAATCTCGAAAAGCATAAGTGGTTTTGCATCTCTCATATTCAATTCTGGTTTCTGCCCACCTACCATCATCGATACAATGATAAGGTTGCATTGCCGCTAAGACGCCTAACTCAGCAAACCTATCAATATCTTCCGGTAATAAATGTTGAGCGTGCTCAATCCTGAATCGTTTTGAATTATTATTATTTAATGCCTCTTCATACATATCCAGAAGTAAATTATTGGCTTCCGTACCGATTGCATGAGTGACTACCTGATAATTTAAAGTAGCCACATTCTTAATTCTATTTAACATTTTCTCAGGTGGAATCATTTGATCATCCCAAATACCGAAATTTTCTTTCTCTGCTAAATAAGGTTTGAAAAACTTTGCCGTTGAAGAACCCAAAGACCCGTCCATAAATCCCTTTGTACCTTTAATTTTCAAAAAATTACTGTCTGCATTTTTCAATCTGTAATTTTTTAATTTTTCCCATTGGGCTATTGGAGTAAAAGAACTAATGCGAACTTTTAGTTCATTTGCGGAAATTAATGAATCATAAACCTCCACATGTTCCCAGGTCCCCATATCGTGGACGGTTGTAATCCCATTTTGCAATAAATAATTCATAGCAGATTTTGCTGCCCGAAACGTGTTTTCAATGCTTGCATTGGGAATTACTTTGCGAACCAGTTGCATAGCGGATTCCTTCAAGATTCCTGTAATTTCTTCCTTTTTATTTCTGACAATTACTCCTCCCGGTGGCGTTTTGACATCATTTGTAAGGCCTGCTAATTTAAGTGCAAGCGAATTAGCCAATGCCATATGACCATCTAACCTGTTAATCATTACCGGGTTGTCTGGCGTTACTTTATCTATCCACCAGCGTTCAGGTAAAGGTTGACCTTTCCACAAAGTATGATCCCAGTTACCACTTAGAATCCATTCACCTTTTGGAAGGTTTTTAGCGTAGTTTTCAATCTTTTTTATGAATTCATCTTTACTTGCAGCATTTCTTAAATCTATACTACTAATTGAAAATCCTCCATCCATAAAATGCAAATGACTATCAATAAATCCGGGTAAAACAAATTTTCCTTTTAAATCAATTACTAATGTACCCTCATCGAAAAATTTATGCGGTGTTTTTTGGCCGACAAAAATGAATTTATCGTTTTTTAGCGCAATTTCTGATGCAACGGGCTGTTTCTCATTTACAGTATAAAAATATCCATTTCTGTAAATAACATCAGCGGTAATGTTTTGTTCAGTACAATTTTGGAATAAAATCAATGATAATACTAAAATAAGTATAGTTTTCATTTGGCCTCCAAAAAAAATACCCTTTTCCAAATCTGAAAAAGGGCATTATAAAATTTTCATTTATTTAATAAAAAAACTATTAACGAAACATGGCTTTGATTGCACCCCAAGTGCGGTATATACCTGAAATATTTGGATTAACAATCAGCGATTGTGATTCTTCAACCAAAGAACCATTAGATTTGATTGCGCGAATTTTATAAAAGAAAGTTTGACCGCCTTTAAATATTACATTTTCATCAGTATACTGATATTCCGATCCATCACCCTGCTTGTTCACAACCCCTATTTCAACAAATAAATTATCATCCGTACTTCGTTTTATTTGGAATTGGTCTACTCCACTTTCTGAACCGGTTTTCCAATATATTAAAACTTTATTATCTAAAGGCGTTGCACTATATTCAATAAATACCGTACCGGCAAATGCTAACGAACCAATTAATAGTAATAAAATTATAATTTTTTTTAGTCGCATATTTGTTCAGGAATTATATATCGGCAAATATAAAGCATTTACAGGAAAAATCAAATGATTTTTTCCATAATTAAACGAAAATTGATTTTAATTATCTAACCGTTTATTAATTTACTGAGAATTTGATCCAGATCCGATTCAAACTTTTTACCATTTTTAAATCCTCTTTGTTCCAATTGAATAATTCCATTTTTATCAATAATAAATAATCTGGGTAATGTTAATGCATCATATTTTTCTGATATTTTTTTATATTTGTCCATTAATATTTGAATTGAAATACTTTTAGTTTTTAAAAATTCATTAATTTTTTCTTTTTGTTCACCAACATTTACAAGAAAAAACTTGACGGTTTTGTCAGAATATTTTTTTTGCAGTTTTTGTAAGTGAGGGATTTCTGCAATGCAGGGTTTGCACCAAGTTGCAAAAAAACTTAGCACAACAACATTCTTCGTCTTATTTTTCCAGGGTTTTCTTAATTTTTCACCGCATAAATCACGAAGAGCAATATAGTCATTATTTAAATCAGGTAATGAAAACAAAGGCGCTTCTTTGCCCTCTTTAATAAGTGACTCTGGAACATTTTGTGCACTGGTTGAAATTACAATTATTGAAAGGAATAGAATAATCAGATTCATATTTTTCCTTAAATTCAATGTTGAAATAGCTATTAATTTATTATCAAATTAGAACAGAATTCATACTTAATATTTCAAAAATAAGATTTATTATAATTTTTTATCCGAAAATA
>DAOWAQ010000376.1 GCA_030634505.1 Calditrichia bacterium | reverse complement strand
CTCCCATAGATTTTAGATTTGCTTTTATATTTTTTGCAATTTCAATTCGTTCTTTATTTTCTTTATTTACCAGCATTTTAATTGAAAGTTTATTTCCATTTTTTATTCGAATTCCTTGTTCATCGATGTTATTCCAACCAATTATGTGAAATAAACTTTCAGCTTCAGCAGCATTAAAATTCATTTGCGGTAAAAATCTATTTTCACCTTTTTGATTATAGTAAACGGGACCATCAACAATTTCACCATATCCACCTAAAATTCCATCTATTAAAGTTTGCCTGTCTATTGAATGCGACAATGCTAATCGCATATTTTTAGATTTTAATATTGGAGATTTTAAATTCCAACCAATAAAAGTATAACCTTTTTCCGGGTATGATAAAATATTAAATTTTTGCAGTATTGATTTATTTGCTGTGATCTCAAGCGGCAAGTTTACGGCAAAATCAATTTTATTCGAATTTAACAATTGCTGTAATTTATCTGATTCTCCTACATAATTAAAAACCACTTTATTTAAATAAGGAAAACTGTTTGGATAATTGTAGTTTCTTCCAAGTATTAGGGAATCACTGCTATAACTCGAAATGATAAACGGACCGCAGCCAATATATGATTTAAAATAAGAGTCCTTAAATTTATTTATGTCGGATATATCATATTCATTTTCAGCAGGAAATATAGGGAGATTTGTAAAGTATAGCGGCTCCGCGACAGCCTGATTAAAAGAAATTTGACAACTTAAACTATCTATAATCTCTAAATTCTTTATATTTTTAGTTATTGAGCTATAACGTGGAATCCCAGATAGTGTTTTCAGTAGATTAACAGTAAATTTTACATCTTCAGTAGTAACTCTATTACCATTGCTCCATCTCAATTCGGGGTTGATAATAAAAGTAATCGATAAATTTTGTTCATCAATTTTCCAAATATCAGCTATATTTGGCAATGCATTTCCTTCATCATCAAATGAAACAAATGAAGGTGTTAACATATATCTATGAATTTGCTCAACATTATATTCGTCAGTAGTAAGTGGAAATAAATCTTCAATGGCAGAGTTTAATGCTATTTTTACAGTACCACCATGTCTATTTAATTCTGCAATTTCCTCTTTTTTGGTACAGTTGAAATTGAGGGATAGACTAAGAATTAAAATTATAATATATTTTATTTGTATCTTCAAATCATTCCTAATGATTAATACAAAATTACCATTAAAACTAACATAGCAGGAGAAACAAAAATCAGGCTGTCAAAGCGGTCCAACATACCGCCGTGACCAGGTAATAATGCAGATGAATCTTTGACGCCGGCGTCTCGCTTAAACCACGATTCGACCAAATCACCGGTTTGTCCAACAATTCCCATTACAATTCCAAAAATAAACACTTCTAATAATGAAAATGGTAGAATATTAAAATACTTTACAAATACAAATACCAGTACACTACCAATTACACCCGCAATTGCACCTTCCATACTTTTGTTAGGTGACACTTTTTCATAGAGTTTATGTTTTCCGAGCATCCTGCCAAAAGCATAAGCAAATGTATCGCAAATCCAAATTGTAGAAAAAATAATTAATATAAATTTGAATCCTGAATGTTCAATTTGAGGGAAAAGACCATCAAGATAAGTACGCAAATACAAAAACGAACCAAGTAACATTGGAATGTATAATACGCCCAGCAAAGTGACTCCAATATTTGCACTTACATTTTTTTGATGGCGAAGCATTTCATTTGCTAAAATCATCATTAGGCATATGATTAATAGCAACGATCCCGCAAGCCACATTTGAGTTTGGATTGTAAGTAATAATATAGTACCGGCAATAATTCCGCTAAAATTTTGAGGATATATATTATTGTTTTTTTGAATTTGATAAAATTCCCATTGGGACACGATGCTGATTAACAAAATAACAGAAAAAAAGTACCAGCCGCCTAAATAGCTTAACGCCACTAACAGAGGAATTCCAACCGCAGCAACAGATATTCGTTTTGCGAGTTCACTCATATTTATCCTGATTCAAGTAAATATAAATTTCAAATTATGCAAATTTAAGTATTTATGCAATAAAGCTTTAAATCAATTTTTGAGACTACAAAGTGACAATTATCTTAAGAGTATAACATAAAATCTTCAAGGTTCTAAAAACCTTGAAGGTTGACTTTGTTACCAATATCTTTTCGATAATGCATATTTTCAAAGTGTATTTTTTTTATATTATCATAAACTTTTTGTTGTGTTGGTTTAAACCCATTTCCAAGTCCAACCACATTTATTACACGTCCACCATTTGTGACTAAATTGTCCCCATTCATTTTGGTGCCCGCATGAAATATAATGATGTCAGAATCAACATCGCTCAGACCTGTAATAACTTTTCCCTTTTCGTATGTATCAGGATAACCACCGGAAGCCAGCACAACATCTACAGCATATCCATTTTTTATTTTAATTTCCTCATTATTAAGTGTTCCTTTTATTGAAGCTAACATTAACGACACCAAATCTGATTCCAACAATGGAAGCACCACCTCTGTTTCAGGATCACCAAAGCGGCAATTGTATTCTAGCACCTTTATTACGGATTGAGTAAGTATTAATCCAAAATATAATAAACCTTTATAGGGTGTTCCTTCAGAAATCATGGCACTAATGGTTGGTTCAATAACCGAATTTATTGCAGAGTTCATAAAGTTATCAGTTGCCAGTGGCGCCGGTGCATACGCCCCCATACCACCGGTGTTTTTTCCTTTATCATTATCAAAAACACGTTTATGATCCTGAGAAGATGAAAGTAATTTATAGTTTTTTCCATCAACCAAAGCAAATATTGAGACTTCTTCTCCAACAAGAAATTCTTCGATGACAATTTCATTGCCTGCAGTACCAAATGCTTTTTCTTCCATAATTAAATCTAATCCGGCGAGCGCTTCGTCAAGATTGTTACAAATCAAAACACCTTTTCCGGCAGCCAAACCACTGGCT
>DAOWAQ010000105.1 GCA_030634505.1 Calditrichia bacterium | reverse complement strand
GCTATAATTCATGGTTTGAGTTCAGCAGTGGATTGGAATCCAACTCGTGGAAAATTAGCGACCGAAATTACAAATGAAGATCCTTTTGTATTATTGAATAGTTTGACTTCTGCAGGACATTATATTTCTGTGATTGGTTATGATAATACTGACACAACCACTGTGATAGTAAATGACCCCTATGGCGACAAAAATCAAGGATATGCTAATTTTTACGGTAGAAGAGCCTGGTATGATTGGCCTGGCTATAATAACGGCAATGAAAATTTGAATACGGTTCATTGTTACATATATTTCAGAGGTAATCCTCCGGCAGATATTGTTGTGCAAAACTTTACTGTTCAGGTTGATACAGCTGCTGTTTGTCAAAATGTATTTGTTTCTGCAGAAATCGCGAATATTGGTCGGTTAACATCAGTTGCTTCAACCATAGAATTCTTTGTATCAGAAAATGGCATCCATGATGAAAATGCATATATCTTAAATACTTTTCCTTTACCTGCACTCAATGTAGGTCAAATCCATACTCTGCAAGATTCAATTGCATTACCGGATTCATTGATTAGTGATACCTACAAACTAAGTGTATTTGCAGATGCTGATACGATTAATAGAGAAATGTTAAAAGATAACAATGTAATATCAGTAAATATTGTTCTAAACGGATATCCAAGATTATATGGAATTTTACCGGAAGCTAATTCAATAATAAATAACCAACGTCCTGCCATTAGAGTAAAATACCAGGATTGGATAACAAAAATAGATACTGCCAATGTTAAGTTATATCTTGATAATTTTAATATTACTGATTCAAGTATTGTAGGAATCCGTAGAATCGATTATACTCCTGGCTATGATCTTTTAGAAGGGCTGCATCAATTAAGGGTCGAGGTTCCAAGTAATCTTGGCTTGATGGCGACCTATAATTGGGACTTTGAAATTCAGTTAGCTTCTAAATTAGATGATATAACTTCATTCAATCCTAATGAATTTTATTTAGCACAGAACTATCCTAATCCATTCAATCCTAATACGACTATCGAATTTAATCTACAAAAAAATGGAAATATAAGTGTAAATGTTTATGATTTAAATGGAAAATTGGTAACTGAGTTAGTAAAAAACGAATATTATAAAACAGGATATCATAAATTATCATTTGATGCTGGATCACTGGCAAGCGGTATTTATATTTACACATTAAAAACAGAAAGAAATTCGTTAACCAGGAAAATGCTCTTGTTACGATGATTAACAGAATGACCAATGATGATTTAACCTCAATATTTGAGAAAGTACATTTTCAGTATTTCTCAAAAAACAGTAAAAAGATAAAAGCACAATTTCATCCCTACCGTTCGCTAAGGCATACAATAGAATGGAATTATAGATTAATTAATTTAAAAATCAGTCAATATTTGTCCGATGCACCGCCAAATATTCTGGAAGATTTGGCAGTTATACTATTAGCAAAAGTATATAAAATCAAACCTGATAAAACGATAAAAGATTCTTATCGTAATTATGCAGATTCCCTCAGTAATAAATTACCGAAAAGAAAAAAAATAATTCCGAAACATTATTTCCCACAAGGTGAATATTATAATCTTAAAGATATGTTCGAAAGATTAAATAACACATATTTTTCCAATAAATTAAATGTAAAATATATTGGATGGAGTAAGAATAAAAGTTATACCAGATTGGGATATTATGACAGAGAGAGAGAATTACTGGTAGTTAGCAAAATTTTTGATTCTAAAAAAGTACCAATAAATGTAGTTGAATATCTTGTATATCATGAGATGCTTCACATCTTCATTCCCACTACCACTGTAAATGGAAGAAGAAAGATTCACCCGCCAAACTTCAAGCAACTTGAAAAAAAATTTCCGGATTATGAAAAAATTCAAAATTGGATAAAAAAGAAACGATTTAAATTGTAAGTTAATTATTCTTTTTCATACCTTGATTATCTTAAAATCTACTCCTAAATTAAAGGCTATTAAAAATTGAAAACATTAAAAAATTGAATATAAAATCCGGAGGAAAAATGTCTGAAAAATATGTTTATGAATTTGGAGATGGCACAGCTGAAGGCAAAGCGGATATGAAATTATTGTTGGGTGGTAAGGGTGCTAATCTGGCTGAAATGTCAAATCTGGGAGTACCTGTACCGGCAGGATTTACGATTTCAACTGATATTTGTGCAGAATACTACAAAAATAATGGAAAATATTCGAATGAAGTAAAAAAACAAGTTGAAGAAGGCGTCACAAATGTTGAAAAAATAATGAATGCAAAATTTGGGGATGTTAATAATCCATTGCTATTATCTGTAAGATCAGGGGCACCTGCTTCTATGCCGGGAATGATGGATACGGTACTTAATCTTGGATTGAATGAAAATACAATTCAAGGTTTAATTAAGAATTCAGGTAATGAAAGATTTGGATGGGATTCATATCGCCGATTTGTGCAGATGTATGGAGATGTAGTTCTTGGAATGAAACCTGAATCAAAAGAAGAGGAAGATCCTTTTGAAATTATTATTGAAGAAATGAAAGTTAAAAAAGCTGTACAGCTGGATACGGAACTTAGCGCAAATGACTTAAAAGAGCTTGTCAGTTTATTTAAGATTGCCATAAAAAATGGAACAGGTAAAGATTTTCCAACGGATCCATGGGAACAATTATGGGGAGCTATAAGCGCTGTATTTGGATCATGGAACAATCAGAGAGCAATTACATACAGAAGATTAAATAGTATCCCGGCAAATTGGGGTACAGCAATAAATGTACAAGCCATGGTGTTTGGAAATATGGGAGATGATTGTGCAACTGGTGTCGCATTTACACGTGATCCAGCAACAGGCAACAGAGATTTTTATGGTGAATATCTTATCAATGCTCAGGGTGAAGATGTTGTGGCCGGAATCAGAACACCTCAGCCAATTAATGATTCAACGAAAAGTGACGCGGATCAGAAAACACTTGAAGAAGTAATGCCTCAACCTTATGCTGAATTAGAAAAAATTTATCAGAATCTTGAAAAACATTATAAAGATATGCAGGATATCGAATTTACTATTCAAAAGGGCAAATTGTGGATGCTGCAAACCCGTAATGGTAAAAGAACAGCGGCCGCAGCAGTGCGAATAGCTGTTGAAATGTTTGATGAAGGTTTGATTGATAAGGAAACGGCGGTGATGCGGGTAGAACCTGAACAATTAGATCAACTTTTGCATCCTACATTTGATCCAAAAGCACCGAAGAATGTTATAGCAAAAGGATTACCGGCCTCACCGGGCGCCGCAACCGGACGAATTGTTTTTCATGCTGATGATGCCGAGGAATGGGCAGCAAAAGAAGAGAATGTTATATTAGTTAGAATTGAAACATCTCCTGAAGACATTGGTGGAATGAATGTCGCAAAAGGAATTTTAACAGCTCGTGGTGGTATGACATCACATGCTGCAGTTGTTGCGAGAGGAATGGGAACGTGTTGTGTTGCCGGTTGTAGTGATATTAGCATTAACTACAAAAATAAAGAAATGATTGCTTCTGGTAAAGCCTATAAAGAAGGTGATTGGATTTCCCTTGACGGATCTAAAGGAGAAGTAATAGAAGGAAAAGTAGCAACGGTTACCCCGGAACTTTCAGGAAATTTTGGTAAACTCATGTCATGGGCTGATGAATTTCGTCGCTTGAATATACGCACAAATGCTGATACACCTCATGATTCGACAGTCGCCAGAAATTTTGGTGCCGAAGGAATTGGACTTTGCAGAACAGAACATATGTTCTTTGAAGGAGACAGAATTAAAGCTGTACGTGAAATGATTCTTGCTGATGATGAAGCAGGTCGCCGTAAAGCTTTGGAAAAATTACTGCCTTATCAGAAAGAGGATTTTTACGGAATATTTAAAGCAATGCATGATCTTCCTGTGACTGTACGTACTTTGGATCCACCATTGCACGAATTTTTACCTCATGAAAATGAAAATCAACAGGAAATGGCTGACGAAATGGGTATAACTCTTGATGAAGTTAAAGCCAAAGTTGATTCATTACATGAATTTAATCCTATGCTCGGACATCGTGGTTGCCGTTTAGGAATTACATATCCGGAAATTACCGAGATGCAGGCGCGTGCAATAATTGAAGCTGCCTGTCAATTGACTAAAGAAGGTGTAAAAGTGTTTCCGGAAATTATGATTCCTTTAACCGGAACAAAAGCAGAATTGGCAAATCAAAAGAAAATTGTTAAAGAGATCGCAGCAAAAGTAATGCAGGAACAAAATGTTGAAGTTGATTATCTTGTAGGTACAATGATTGAAATCCCTCGTGCAGCCTTGACAGCAGATGAAGTGGCAGAAGAAGCAGAATTCTTTTCATTTGGAACTAACGATCTGACCCAAATGGCATTTGGATATTCTCGTGATGACGCAGGCAAATTCTTGAAGGAATATTTGGATAGAGGTATATTAGAAGAAGATCCATTTCAGGTGTTGGATCAAAGCGGGGTTGGTATTCTCGTTGAGATGGCGGTTACAAAGGGTAGAGAAACAAAACCGGATTTGAAAATAGGTATTTGTGGAGAACATGGTGGAGAACCGAAGTCAGTTGGATTTTGCCATCGAGTCGGAATGGATTATGTAAGTTGTTCTCCATACCGGGTTCCAATTGCAAGGTTAGCTGCAGCTCAAGAGGCAATAAGAACAAAATAAATTAATGTTAGTTTTCAAAAAATAGCCGGTTTAATACCGGCTTTTTTATTGTGTAAAATTTTGAAAAACTAACAGATTAAAATTAAATTACGAAGTTATTTTATTTTAAGTATTTTAAAATGAAAAATATATTGATCATACATACCGGTGGAACGTTTGGAATGAATCCTATGAAACCGGATAAAACACTGCACCCCGGGGAATTGGAGAATATTATAGAGAAATATCTTCCTAAATTAAATTCCATTGCGAATATTGAAATAAAGATTCCATTTAATTTAGACAGTTCTGATATTGGTCCGGAGGAATGGAAACAAACATATGATATTGTATATAAGAACAAAGATAATTTTGATGGTTTTGTAATAATCCATGGTACGGATACACTTGTTTACAATGCTGCAGCTTTATCCTTTTTATTAACTAATTTCGATAAGCCTGTGATTTTTACCGGTTCACAACGTCCTCTATCAGAAATTCGTACAGATGCCACCAGCAATCTTATTAATTCTGTAGAACTAGCAACATATAATATAAGTGAGGTTGGTATTTGTTTTGGAAGCAATCTTTTTCGGGCTAACCGGACAAAGAAGGTAAGCATTGAGAGTTTCCATGGTTTTGAATCTCCCAATTGTCTGCCATTGGCAACCATAGGATTGAATATAAACCTGAATAAAAATATAATCTTTCAAAACAAAATAAATATCAATTTAAAACCGAAATTTGATTCCCATATTATAAATATCCGTGTTTATCCCGGACTGAATCCTGATTATTATAATAATTTAATTAATGAAAATATCAAAGCAGTTATAATTGAGGCATTTGGCGCTGGCAATTTACCTTCACAAAATATATATTGGATCAAATTTATTGAAAAATGTATTCAGGCAAATAAATTAGTAATAATTGGTAGCCAATCACTTCACGGCAGGGTTGATTTAGAATTGTATAAAAGTGCAAAAGACGCTCTAAATGCAGGGGCATTATCCATGCATGATATGACTTTTGAGACAGCTTTGGTAAAACTTATGATTTTATTTGGCAATTATTCTGATTTGAATGAAGTAAAAAAGTATTTTACTTCATCTATTGCAGGTGAAATATCACTAAATTAAAATGATCAAAAAATTATTTTTTAAAAACCAAAATGTTTATGTAGTGTTTTCACATGAATATGCAGGCATTCCAACAACAGATACACACCAAACATTTGATGTTTTAAAATATAAAAAAATCAGGGATAATCTGGTTAAAGAAAAACTATTAAAAAGAAAAAAAATATTAAAACCTTATATGGTTTCTTATAGTGACATCGCTTTAGTTCACACAGATTCTTATATTAATCAGATTAAGGATCCTTTAAATGTAGCAAGAATCTTAAATTTGGGGCATGTAAATCCATGGGATTCTTACATTCTTGAATATTTTAAAATTATCACTGGTGGAACTGTGCTTGCCGCAAAACATGCACTACAAACATGTGGTACGGTATTTAATTTAGGTGGCGGATTTCATCATGCCCGAATAGATAAAGGAGCCGGTTTTTGTTTAATTAATGATATTGCGATTGCTATTCAAAAAATGCGAAAAAAAAGAAGAGCCCAAAAGTTTATAATAATAGATTTAGATTATCATCAAGGGGATGGTAATTTAATCTATTTTAAAGACGATGAAGATGTGTTCACATTTTCTATTCATGCTAGTAGTTGGGAAACAACTGAAAAGCAGAATAACTTTGATGGATTGATAAAAAGTGATTGTCTGTGGAAAGATTATAAACATCTGCTTGTAGAAAATCTAAAGAATCTTTGTATTAAATTTAAACCTGATTTAGTTTTTTATATTGCAGGGTCAGATCCTTATGAAAAAGATACGTTGTGTGATATGAAATTAACCAGGGATGAATTATATGAAAGAAATATGTATATTCTTTCAAAAATAAATAACCTCAAAATTCCATTGGTAATTACTGCTGGGGGAGGTTATGGTCCGGATAGCTGGGAAATTTATTACGATTTTATAAAGTCAGCATTGAGTAAAAATGGCATTAAGAATATTCAATAAATATTGGTG
>DAOWAQ010000133.1 GCA_030634505.1 Calditrichia bacterium | reverse complement strand
TACAGGTATTTTTCCACCATAAGTTGTCATACCGGAACTTACCGCTTCACCGGATTTTCCTCTATCAACTAATCCTAATTCTTCCATAACAATTAGTTCAGCAATTGTAAAACAATCGTGAACTTCAAGTACATCAAGTTTATCAGGTGTAATTCCTGATTTTTTGTAAGCTTTTTCTGCAGATTTTTGAACTACTGGAATAGTTGCAATATCTTTTCTTGAATGAAGTGCTATGGAATCAGATGCCTGTGATGAGGCAAGTATTTTTACGTATGGTTTATTGATGGTTTTTGCTTTTTCCACTGTGGTTACTATTACGGCGGCAGCCCCATCTGTAATGGGAGAACAATCTAAAAGTGTGAGAGGGTCAGCTACCAGAGTAGATTTCATTACCATTTCCCGGGTTAATTTCATGCGAAACTGAGCATTAGGGTTTTTGAACCCATGATCATGATTTTTAACAGCCACATCGGCTAACTGTTCACGGGTAGTTCCATATTTATGCATATGGGCTTTTGCCATCATTGCATATAAACCCGGAAAAGTAACACCGTGATAAGCTTCATATTCCTGGTCTGCCGCTGTTGCCAAGGCATAGGTCGCATCAGCGCCGTCATTCATTTTTTCAACTCCACTTGCAAGTACAATTTCACTTTCACCTGAGGCAACCTCAAAAATCGCCTGCCTGACTGCAACACCGCCTGAAGCACAAGCCGATTCAACACGTGTTGCCGGTATACCTGCCATACCGAGATAATCAGCCATAACAGACCCGATATGTTCCTGTCCAACAAAGAGACCCGGCGTCATTGAACCAATATACATACTATCGATATGATCAACAGTAGCATCAGAAATGGCAGCAAGAGCAGCTTCAACAAATATGTCTCGTATAGATTGAGTCCAAAGTTCGCCGAATTTGGACATCCCTACACCAATTATTGCTACATCTTTCATATTTTACTCCTATTTATAGATAGGATAACAGGATTAACAAGATGAGAATAAAAATTAAAATTCTCTGACTTTTCTTTTGATTTCTACTTTTCTTTCACCAAAATTTATAAGAAGCCCAACATCTTTATTTGTTGCAACTAAATAGTTTACTAATTGAACTTCATGTGCCATAATTATTCTGCGTACTGATTTCAACTCAACAATTATTGAATCTTCAATAAGGACATCGGCAATAAAATCTCCAACTATTTCTCCCTCATAATATACAGTAATCGGTTTTTGGAATTCTGCTTTCAAGCCTGCTTTTTTAAATTCAATTAGTAAACATTTTTCATAAACTGACTCTAAAAATCCAAAGCCCATTTTGTTGTAAACTCTATAAGAACAACCAATAATTTTTTCTGACAATTCTTTATATTTCATTGTAAGGCACTCCTTTTTAGGATATGATAATTTTTTTGATTTACACGATGATTTTAAATTTTCTATCTTGTTAATCCTGTTTATCCAGTCAAGTACTTAGTCATTCATTAAGATTTTATTATAATGATTTGTATATTTTCCATATGTTAAATAAAATTTATTTCCATCCAACATGGATTTTAATTTTGGTGCTAAATCTTGAACAGCTGTTATTTCATCAGTTACTTTGAAGACAAAAGCATCACTGCCTGCTCCGGATCCAAAAGAAACTAAAAGAATTTTGTCGCCGGGCTTAGCAACATCTAAAGTTGCTGATAAACCGGTTGGTGACGAACCTGAATATGTGTTACCCATCCAGGGTACTATCCATCCGGGTTCAAGTTGATCTTTGGAAAATCCCAGTATTTTTCCTGCTCTTTGTGGGAATTTACCATTTGGCATATGAAAAATAGCGTAAGCAAAATCAGAAGCCTTCAATCCTGTTCGTTCCAGTATTCCGTTTCCGGCGCTTAACACGTGTTTAAAATAAGCCGGTTCACCGGTAAAACGACCACCATGTTTTGGATACATACGACCTTCCCGCCGCCAAAAATCTCCGGTATCAGAAGTAAAAGAATAGGTGTGCTCTATTTCTGCTACAACTTTTTCGGTGCCCATAATAAATGCCGATCCACCTGCAGACGCAGTAAATTCTAACGCATCACCGGGCGCCCCCTGCGATGTGTCAGCGCCAATACCAAGGGCATATTTCATATTTCCTGCTTTAACATGGCTGTAAGCCACATACATTGCTTCCGTTCCGGCTTTGCAAGCGAATTCATAATCAGCAACATGTACGTCCGGACCGATACCGATTGCATCAATCAAAACAGTTCCACTAGGCTTTACTGCATAAGGATGAGATTCTGATCCAATATAAACGGCGCCAATTTCCTGGGGATCAATGCGGGCTCTTTGCAGGGCATATTTAGTCGCCTGTACTGAAATAGTAATAGTGTCCTCATCTAAACCCGGGACGGTTTTTTCCTGTACTAAAAGTCCATTTTTGTAGGCGTCAGGATCGTTCCCCCATTGTGCTGCAATTTCGTCAACAGTAATTCGATAGGAAGGGATATAAGATCCGTATCCGACAATTCCAATCATAAAACCTCCGTTATTAATTTATACTTCAATTACTTCAACTTTTGGTTCAATTATACCTTTTTTAAGAAGGGCAGGCCAGTAAGCAACTATTTCTCTAACTTTTGGGCGTCCACCTCCAAATCCTGTGACGCTGGGAGGTCCGGTTAGAACAAGAGGAATAATTTCCCGGGAAAATCTTTCCAATGCGGCCTTACTTTTTCCACGTGCCCCGATACTTAAAATAACTTCATTTTGATCACAAGCATCGGGTGAAAGCGGACCATGACCGGCATTATAGCCAATGAATTCGGTATAAATTTCATCGAACTGTAAACCGAGACGATCTAATCTTTTCCTGATTATCTCATCGGCCTTTTTTGCTTTTTTTAATGCATCCGGCCAGACATAAGTTAAACCTCCAATACAATTATAACCATCTGAGTAGGAAATGGATACCTTGTAAAATTCAGTTGATGGTTTGCCTTTTATATCTTTGACTAACACTTTATTCTTTCCTGCGGATTCAAGTTTGATCGTTGTAAAATCCGCAACAACATCAGGTGTTATATATTCTTTTGGATCGCCTAATTCATACAGCAATTGTTCTTTTATTGTACGTTCATCAACCAATCCACCAAGATTTTCATGTTTTGTTATAATTAATTTTCCATCAGGATATGCTTCAACAATTGGAAAACCAATCAAGTCCATGTCAGGCACTTCTTCCCATCCGGCAAGAAAATTACCACCAGAAGATTGAGCGCCACATTCATTAATATGTCCACCAACAACTCCGGCAGCTAATTTGTCCCAATCATTTAATTTCCAGCCAAATTCATAAATCATTGGTGCTAAAGTGATACTCGTATCAGTGACTCTTCCACAAACAATGACTTGTGCTTCTTTTTGCAGAGCTTTAAGGACAGGTTGCGCGCCAAAATAAATATTTGCACTTGTTACTTTGTCTATTACTTCGGTCAAGTCTTTTGCAGTTTCCATATTTTTTAACGGATAACCTTGACTAATTAATGTATCCAAATCAGAGGAAATGTCATCTCCATAAACAGCCGCAATTTTCAATCCTTTTAGTTCTAACTTTTCTGCAACTTCACGAATAGCTTCCACGCACGCTAACGGATTCACCCCACCGGCATTAGCTATTACTTTTATTTTTTTCTCAACTATAATTGGTAAGATTTTTTCCATTAAAGGTATAAAATCAGTCGCATATCCAAGATTTGGATTTCGTGACTTTTGTTTTTGCATAATTGACATGGTCACTTCAGCAAGATAATCCATGACAAGATAATCCAAAGGACCTGAATTTACCTGTAATAAAGGCGCTTCCTGCCAATCTCCCCAGTAACCCTGACCGCTGCCTATTCGAATAAAATCTTTCATGTAATTCCTTTTCTAATCCAAATATTACTGCATGAAAATACTAAGATATTTATTAAATAAAAAATATTATTTAAAGAAAATTGTAATTATCATTGAATTTGTATAATCAGCTACATATTGTATTTATAAAATCGTTTTTGGGAATTATAGATTAAAATTCTGTGTTACCGACTGCAATTAACTGAAGATATCGGAGGATTTATTTGAAAAAATACTTTTTGATTGTGGCTTTTAATGCATTGTTATTATTATCATGCGAAGACCAAATAGTAAGTGAATGTAATGATGAAAATATTGTACACGGTTTAACTGCAAAATTTACTTCAATTCAAAATGAAGTTTTTACACCAAGTTGTGCAATTTCAGGGTGTCACGTAACTAATTCTGTTGATCCGGTACTTTCGGCAGGTCAGGCATATAAAAGCTTTGTAAATATTATGAGTTCTAATCCACCGTTCCCTTATGTCTATCCGACCAAGAGTGATAGCAGTTACATTATTAATAAAATTCGTGGCGTCAATTTTCAGGGTGAACGCATGCCATTAAACAGGCAGGCGCTTTCTAATTCTGTAATTGATTCAATTGCTGCATGGATTGACAGAGGCGCTTTAAATAATTAAGGGGGAACTCAAAATGAAATACATTCTAATTCTGATTTTAATTTGCACATCATTATTTGCAGGTGAATATCATGTTGATAAATCCGCTGAGAATCTGGTAAAGTTTATCTCAGATGCACCAATTGAAGATATCGAAGGGATTACAAATCAAATCGATGGTTATTTGTTCTGGGAAGGTGATGATTTATTAAACCAAAGCGAATTATATTTTGAAGTAGATTTAAATACAGTTGATACCGGAATCGGATTACGTAACAGGCATATGCGGGAAAATTATTTACATACGGATAAATATCCAAAAACACATTTTACAGCGCAACTTACCAAAGCTGAAAAAATAAATGAAAATGAATATAATATTGAAGCACAGGGTAAATTCTTTGTTCATGGTGTTGAAAAGGAAAAAGTGATCACAGGAAAATTACTGAAAATTGATGATGACAAGTATAAAGTTTCGGTAAAATTCATTGTTGCTCTTTCTGATTATGACATTGAAATACCCTCATTAATGTTTTACAAAATTAATGAAAATATGGATTTGATTGTAGAATTTTATCTCAAAAAAGCAGGTGATGGTGAAGGAGAAAATTAATGAATCAAGATAAAAGATTAAAGAACCAAGAGCCAAGAATAAAGAGCAAAGAAACCCCGAAGGGGCATGCAAGAAAAAAAATTAATACCGGCATTTTGATAATTTTAGGTCTGCTGATACTTAACAGTATTTTGATTGCGCAAGATAGAAAGGTACGTTGGAAAAGTTCAGAAGCGGCGCAGCTTGATTTAAGTCTGTTCCATTCAACTGAAGTAGTGAATTTACCGACAGCAGAAACATTGCAGAAAGGCGATTTCAATTTTGAAATTTCTCACCGTTTTAATACGCCCATTTCTGCAGGTATAGGTGAATTATATGGTTTTGATGGTTCTGTTTCCATGCGTATTGCATTGGGCTATGCGATTACTGATCACTTACTATTTACCTTGGGGCGAAGTAATATAGATGGTAATATTGATTTTAGAATGAAATATAAAGCATTTCAAATTCGCAATGATATGTTGCCGACATTAGTATCTGTCAGAGTTGGTGGAGCATATAATGGAAAAGCCAAAAATATAGATAGTGAAAATAAATATCAGTTTTATGGACAGTTGATTGTGAATACATTGTATAATAAAAAACTTGGATTTGGCATTGTACCTTCCTATTTATACAATAGCCATATTTATTGTATTGATACACAGGATTCATTGACAGTTGTAATGTATACGCAATATTATGTTTCTGAAGTTTTGAATTTTTTGCTTGAATTTAACCCGACAGT
>DAOWAQ010000296.1 GCA_030634505.1 Calditrichia bacterium | reverse complement strand
TCATCAAGTTTTTGTAAAATGGTATTTACAAGCACATCACCATTGCGCAAGTGATGATGGAAGCCCAGGGTCATTCCATTAAAAAGATTTATTTTATCCAACGCATTATCAAGATTTTTTAAAACTTTATTTTTATGGTTTACTCCGGTTGGAATTGGTGGTCCAACTTTAAAACCCTGAGGTGTTTGCAGACCAATACCTTTAAAAAGAATATTTTTTTTTCCATCCGATTCTTCAGGTATTTCACGTCCGATAGCATTTTTTATCATTTTCATATTTTTATTAATCCTTGAGGTTTATTACAATTTTATTATTATATAATTTTACCTTCGCAAATATATAAAACAATTAATAAATAATTAAAAATATTTTGAATTTATTTATATTATTTATAAATTAGTCACTACCAAGGTAGGTAATATAATAATATTTTGTGAATTTTACCATATGAAAAAATTAATTAGCCAGTTGCAGAATTTAAATTTTACCCAATATGAATCCCGCGCTTATTTATCTTTGTTGCAGCAGGGTAATATATCAGGTTACGAATTGGCAAAAAATTCAGGTATACCCGCGTCAAAAATTTACCAGGTCTTAAACAAACTAATGGAAAAGGAAGTAATTATTGCCCTGGATTCTGAACCGGTTAAATACACACCTCTTCCTCCAAATGAAGTTCTTTCACGTTTGAAAGGTGACTATTTGAATACAGTGAATAACTTAGATTCAAAACTGGATGAGATTTATACTAAACAACATTTATCTAATAATTATATCTGGAATATCAGTGGCCGTGAAACCATACTAAGACGTGTTTGCGATTTTATCAATCAATCAATAAAGCAAATATATTTATCAGTTTGGGATGAAGAAGTAGAAGAAATACAATCAGCATTAATGGAAGCGGATAGAAGGAATACAAAATTATCAATTGTACACTATGGAGAAAATCTATTAGGGATTGGTACTGAATTTAAGCACGGTAGAGAACATCAAATCAGGCAGCAAAGGGGAGAAAGAAGATTGGCGATGGAAATTGACGAAGAAAAGGTAATTCTATGTCATTTTCATGAAAACGGAGATAGCAACGCAATTTGGACTACGAACAAAGGTCTGATTCTACTGGCAAAAGATTATATTATTCATGATATATACACAATTCGTATGGCTGAAAAATTTGGTGATGCTGCAAACGAAATATTTGAATTGAATTAATCAGCCACGGAGACACAAAGATCTCAGAGAAAAGATGGAAGAATTAAACAAAATAACAGAAAAAATTATAGGTTGTGCGATAGAAGTCCACCGGAATATAGGACCTGGTTTGTTAGAATCCGTTTATGAAAAAGCAATGGCAATCGAATTAAAAAATTCAGGTCTGAAATTTGAAAGGCAAAAAAGTTTAGCTATACTTTATAAAAATCATTCTTTAGGTGAATTCAAAATTGATATTTTAGTTGAAAATAAAGTAGTTGTAGAGTTAAAAAGTGTTGAACGGCATGATTCAATCTTTGAAGCACAATTATTAAGTTATTTAAAGCTTGGAAACTATAAACTGGGCTTACTTATAAATTTTAATAAAACAATGTTAAAAGAAGGAATTAAAAGAATGATTTTGTAAAAATCTCAGAGATCTCTGGGTCTCTGTGGCTTAAGGAGAAAAATATGTCAGACTTACATTGGAAAACAGGTGTAACTAAAATCGAACCTAACAAGATTACAGTTCGCGGTTATAAACTGGATGAACTGATGGGTAAGGTAAGTTATGCGCAAATGGTTTATCTCTTATTGAAAGGTGGTTTACCTTCTGAAAATGTTGGCAAAATGATTGAAGCAATTTTAGTTTCATCGGTAGATCATGGCACAACACCACCCTCAGCTTTAAGCGCTATTACTGTTGCATCAACCGGGGCGCCTTTAAATGCGGCGGTAGCAGCTGGTATTTTAGCTATTTCAAAATTTCATGGTGGGGCTATTGAAGAATGCATGCGAATTTTGGAAAAGGGTGTTGAAAATCAGGAGATTGAAAATATATCCGGTAAAGAAGCTGCACAAAAAGTCATCAATGAATACAAGGTTATTAAAAAACGATTATCAGGATTCGGACATAGATTGCATACAAATGACCCGCGAACAAAAAAACTTTTTCAATTAGCTGAAGAATTAGAAGTTGCTGGTAAATATACAGAAATGGCAAAGGATTTTGAAACAGAATTAGAAAAGTCATCGGAAAAAAAACTTCCGATAAATGTTGATGGCGCCATTGCTGCGCTCTTGTGTGAAATGGATTTTGACCCGTTTTTAGCCAATGCCTTTTTTATGATAGCACGATTGCCGGGATTAGTAGCGCATATTCATGAAGAAAAGATTAGATATAAACCTATGCGTAGAATTCATCCGACGGATGTTGAGTACGATGGACCGGAAGAAAATTAAAATTATCCGTAGGACTCCTACGGAGAAGAATGTAAAATGAAAAATAGAGGTTATTTGTATGAGAGAAGAAGTGTTAAAGCTATTGCCTGAAATAGAGGAAATTAAAGATACTGATCTGAAGGAAAAAGTAATCTCCTGCTGGGTAGAAGCGATGGAATACCGCAATTGGAAGATGGAAGAATTAAAAAATATTCCATTTACTTTATTAGCGGAAGGTGTTCAAATATATTTTATTGAACATGTGAGAACGTGTTGTAAAATGGGCATTGCTTGTGATAATGTTTTGGACAATGCTTATGGTGAAAGAAAAACACCGGTAAACAGAGATTTTTTGATTGCCGGTTCTTTATTGGCTGACGTAGGCAAATTGTTTGAATTTGATAAAAAACCTGATGGTACTGTATTTAAAAGTGAGTATGGCAAACATATCAGACATCCTTTCAGCGGTGTTGGCTTGGCATTCAAACATGGCTTGCCTTCAGAAGTAATGCATGTGATAGCGGTTCATTCCAAAGAAGGTGCAGGAGAAAAACGCTCCCCCGAATGCATTATATTTCATCATGTGGATTTTATAGATTTTGAATTGATTAAATAATTAAAATAGCCACTGAATGCACCGAAAAACACCGAAATAAAACAGGGCTAAAAAATGATTTATGAGAAAGAAATTTCTGACAAACTTATTGATTGTGCTTTTGAGGTCCATAAAACTCTTGGGTATGGTTTCTTAGAGAAAGTTTATGAGAATAGTTTAAAATATGAATTGAATGACAATGGGCTAAAAGCAGTTCAACAATCTCAGATTGATGTTTTTTATAAAAATCGAATTGCAGGTGAATACCGGTTAGATTTATTGGTTAAGGATAAAGTCATTATAGAATTAAAGGCAGAAAAGCAATATAATCAGAAACATGAAGCCCAGCTTATTAATTATTTAAAGGCAACAAAGATTAAGGTTGGATATCTTATTAACTTTGGTAAATATAAATTAGAATTTAAAAGATTAGTATTTTAGTCATCGGTGTTCTTCGGTGCATTCGGTGGCAAGTGAAAAAAGGAGGAAAAAGCGTGTCAAAAAGAACAATCGTAGCTATGCCTGGAGACGGGATTGGTAAAACCGTTTTGGAGGAAACACTTCGTGTACTGGAT
>DAOWAQ010000282.1 GCA_030634505.1 Calditrichia bacterium | reverse complement strand
ATGACGTCAATGTTTTGGAAGTAGAACATCTAATCAAATCCTTAAAAGCCGAAAAGAAAAAATTCGAATATGAAATTTATCAGGCTATTCCCGGTGGACATTCGTTTGACAGATTGGATACAAAAAAAGCGAAAACGATCAGAATCAAAATTTATAAATTTATGGCTAAATATCTGAATCCGCCTAAAGTACTTAAATCCATTGATGACATTAATCAAGCGGCATATCGTTAAATGAAAAAAATGTTTTTGATTTTATTTTTGGCTCAAGTTAGTTTCGCACAATTTACCCAATACCCCTGGTTAACTGAGGAGAATCTTCGTACAGAAACTGTCAAAGATATTCCCTGTCTGGCAGGATTTGACAGGCAAAATGTCGATCCCAGCAGCTTTGCAAATTGGTTACGAAATTTACCACTTAAAAGCCCAAATGAAAAAGTCAGGTTATTTAACAATCAGCTTAAAACTAATCAAAATGCTCAACATAGAATAATTTATATTGACGTTGGTAAAAAAGATTTACAACAATGTGCTGATGCTGTCATGCGATTGCGCGCAGAGTATTTATACCAATTAAAAAAATACGAAAGCATTCACTTCAATTTTACAAGCGGGGATGAAGCACGATTTATTGATTGGATACAAGGCTTAAGACCTCAGGTAAATAATAACAAAGTTAAATGGAAAAAATCGGGGAAAGTGGGGTGCGATTATCCATCATTCAAAAAGTATTTGGAAACTGTGTTTATATACGCCGGAAGTTATTCATTAAAAAAAGAATTAGTTCGTGTACCAAATGCAAACGATATCAAAATAGGTGATGTTTTTATTCAGGGTGGATTTCCCGGGCATGCAGTAATCGTTGTTGATCAATGTATTAATAAAGAAAATAAATCCATTGCTATTTTATTAGCACAAAGTTATATGCCTGCACAAGACATTCATATTCTTAATAATTTGAATAATGATGGTATAAATCCATGGTATATAATTTATGAAGGCAATACCCTGAATACTCCGGAATGGATTTTCAAATGGAGTGATTTATATAGGTTTAAATAACAGATTATTTAACCAATTATATTCACTTATGGAAATTTTGATCTTTCTATGAGCGTTACCTCTCCTTTCAATCAACCATATTTAACAGGAGGATTTTATGAGAAGATTACAATTTTTCACTTTAATGGTATTAACATTAGCTTTTGTTTTTGAATTATCTTCACCATCTTTTGCGCAAAAAGATAAAATTCGAAAAAGTTTAAATTCCAGGGTAACTCAAACTTTAGGTCTGGATACGGATATTACTTTTGAGTTTAGCAGACCCGGAGTAAAGGGAAGAAAAGTTTGGGGAGAACTTGTTCCTTTTGGTATGAATCCCGGTAACAAATATTCAAAAGATAAACCATATCCATGGCGTGCCGGAGCAAATGAAAATTCAACTATCGAATTTAATAAACCTGTTTTAATTGAAGGACATCAATTACCTGAAGGGAAATATGGAATTCACATGATTCCTTCAAAAAAAGCATGGACAATAATTTTCAGCAAGAAAAATTCAGAATGGGGTAGCTTTTCCTATGATAAAAAAGAGGACGCTTTAAGAATAACAGTAATTCCGGAGAATGCACCACATCAGGAATGGTTAACTTATGGTTTCGATAACCTGGATGGGAAATCTGCTCTTGCATTCTTGCATTGGGAAAAATTAAAAATTCCATTTAACGTCAAAGTAGCAGAATAGATTAATCTTCTTATATGAAATATAACTATTTGTTGTTTGATCTTGACGGCACCTTATTTGATTATGATAAAGCTGAATCAGATGCTTTGAAAAATACATTCATTCAATTTGGATTGAATTATGATTCAGCTTACTTAATCAAATATCGGGAGATTAATCATTTAATCTGGCAAGATTTCGAAAATGGCAAGATTTTACAAAAAAAATTAAAGACAAAACGATTTGAACAACTAGCAGCTTCTATTGATACCAAATTCAATGCTTCACAATTCAGCAACAGCTACTTAATAAATTTATCAAAATGCACAGCTTTAATTGCCGGTTCTGAGAAAGTTCTTTCAAAATTGTATGACATGACAAAACTATATTTAATCACAAATGGCTTAAAGATTGTCCAAAGACCACGAATAAAAAATTCTACAATCGGAAAATATTTTGATGATATTATTATTTCTGAAGAAGTAGGAGTTGCCAAACCACAAAAAGAGATATTCGATATTGCTTTTAAGATGATGGAAAATCCTGATAAAAATGAGGTTTTAATTATTGGGGACAGTCTTACTTCAGATATTACCGGCGGTATAAATTACGATATAGATACATGTTGGTTCAATCCGAAAGGAAATGAATCTAATGATAATATTTTACCTACTTATGAAATTCATCATTTACCTGAACTTTTAGAATTATTTTAGATATTCAGATTGCTCACCACTAGAATCAAAAAATTCATGTGGTATAATTGTTTTAATAGAGATTTCTCCTCAAACTCGTTTTCGATCGAAATGACATCAGCCAGTTTAACCGTTTATGTCATCTCGAATGTAATGAGAGATCTTTGTTTTGTTTCGATTGAGATTTCTCTTAATTTTAAAACGATCTAAAATTATTTTAACAAAATTAATTTTTTAGATTTGGATAAAATATTTCCATTAAAATTATCAATTCTAATTTGATAATAATAAACACCGCTTGCAAAATTTCCCGCATTCCAATTATACTGGTACCTCCCCGCCTGATATTTTTTTTCAACAAGAGTTTCTACCAGCTGCCCCAGATTATTATAAACTTTTAATGTTACTAATCCGGTTTTTGGAACAGAATATTCTATTGTGGTTGTTGGATTAAAAGGATTTGGATAATTCTGTTTTAAATCAAAAACATATGGAAACTGTTCTTCATCTTCTGGAACAATCGAGGTTACGGTATTTATAATATAAGCGCTATCTGGACCCGGCCAGTCAGATAAAGGACTCAAATCCGTAGTAATATCCCCTGCCAAACCTGATTGACCTGCGTAAATGTCATAATAATGGTAGTCACCACCTATGTGATCTTTTACGCCAATCATCGCACCGATATCACCACCACTGAAAGTTCCCTGAACTACCGGTCCATAGTGATATTCAATAATATTGGTAGTTTCATATAATCTTATCTGTAAATTAACTCTTGTTGTAGTCGTACTTGGATCCCAGTATGCCCTCATATCTTTCCATTGAACTATCACTACTCTATTTGGAGCTGACCCTTCTACTTTGTATCCTACAACACCGGTTGGATCAGTATTTAAATCTTCCCACCATGGTCCCAAAGCTTTGGTGGGTCTTTCAGTTGAAGCTAATCTGCCATTATTATTTGCCCCGATATTACCAATTTGAGTCGGAGTTGATAGCCCGCGCAAGGTACCATCATTACCAATTCCAAATTCAAACCATCCGTTTGTACTTATTTGCGCTTTATTATAGATAAAACCGTCATATTCAAAATCGAACGGTAAATTAAATGTACCCTGAACATCATCTCCAACCAGATTTAATGATGTACCCGTAACTTCCTGGTAAGGTGAATATATTTTTTGATATGAAATACCAGTTATTGGAGCTGCTTCAACCACTACAAAAGAAATTCTTGTTGTATCATTTCTCGGATCTGAAACTGATCCCAATTCAATAAATTCCAGCATATAAGCACCAACAAATT
>DAOWAQ010000346.1 GCA_030634505.1 Calditrichia bacterium | reverse complement strand
CTGGATAACAAAAAAGGGCTATATTCAACTAAGATCTGATTATTATGATGAAGATGATTTTCTTATTAAATCCATGATTGGATCAAATATTCAGAAAATGGGCGGCAGAACATTCCCTTTACATTGGGAAATGATTCCACTCGATAAACCGGGTCAAAAAACGATGATGGATTATAAGGACATAAAATTTAACATAAAAACTAATCAGTCCTTTTATTCACAAAAAAACATGAAAAGGGTAAGATGAAAAGGTACCCAAATCGTCATTCCCAGCCTGCCCCATTGGGGAATGCTCTTATCAGCCAGTCGTCTGACTGGTTGGGAATCCTATTAAATATCATGGGATTCTCCCACAGGGATGCCTATGGCGCGTCTAAAAACATGACGGAATGACAAGCAGGGAAAGATAGAAAGGATAAAAATGTACTTTTCATTAAGTTGGCGAAATATCTGGAGAAATAAAAAAAGAACAATAATTGTAGCAGCTTCTGTATTTTTTGCGGTCATTTTATCTGCAGTGATGCGATCCGCTCAATTAGGTTCGTACAGTTATATGATTCATTCTTCGGCAAAACTATTTACAGGGTATCTTCAGGTTCAGGGAGAAGGGTATTGGGAAAATAGATCTCTTGACCGCAGTATAAAAATTGAAAAAAGTCAAATACAACAGATAGAAAACATTCCTAATGTTTCAAATTATAGCCCAAGATTAGAAGCCTTTTCACTTGTATCATTTGGTTCCGGTACTAAAGTTTCAGCTGTTGTTGGTATTGATCCCGAATTGGAAAATCAAATGACCGGATTGAAATTAAAATTAACAGAAGGTGAATATTTAAAACAAAACTCTCAAGGAATACTGATAGCGGCAGGTTTAGCAGAAATTCTAAAAGTAGATATTGGTGACAGCATTGTAATTCTTGGTCAGGGATACCATGGTCAAACTGCAGCAGCAAATTTACCGATCATTGGAAAAGTAAAATTACCTTTTGAATCAATGAACAATGCGATGGTGTTTTTATCTCTACCAAAAGCACAGGAAGTGTTTTCATGTTATGACCACATAACATCGTTACCAATCCTGATTGATGATATAAATAATCTTGATGATGTTCATACATCTGTCAGAAAAATTGTCGGAGACAATTACGATATTATGATGTGGAATGAAATGATGCCTGATTTAGAGCAAAACATTGAAGTGGACAATGCCAGTGGAATAATAATGCTTGGTATTTTATATATCGTAATTGGGTTTGGTGTTTTTGGAACAATTATGATGATGGTCTCTGAACGGTCAAAAGAATTTGGAATACTAGTATCCATTGGCATGAGAAAATGGAAATTAATTATGGTTACTGCAATCGAAACTATTCTGGTATCTTTTTTAGGCGCGGCAGTGGGCATTCTTGGAGCTATCCCTTTTGTTTTTTATCTGAAATTTAATCCCATAGAATTAACAGGTGAAGCGGCAAAAATATATGACCAATTAGGGATTGAACCAATATTGGCATTCAGCGCTGAGCCAATCGTATTTATTTCGCAGGCTTTTGTTGTATTTCTAATCGCTTTGGTTACAATAATATATCCGGTGTTGTATATCAGGCAGATGCAGCCTGTTGATGTTTTAAAAGCTTAGTTTAAAGTAAACTTGACTTCGGTGAAAGGAGTTTAGAATGATATTATCTCTCGCCTGGAAAAATATATGGCGAAACAAAAAAAGAAGTTTGATTATAACCATTGCTATTTCATTTGGACTTTGGGGAGGCTTATTCTCCGGAGCCGTAATGATGGGGATGATGGAATCGGTCGTGGAAACAGCAATTAACCGCGATTTATCACATATTCAAGTTCATAAAACAGATTATTCAAAAGAGAAAGAAATTATTAATTATATCCCTGGTGGAATTCATGTTTTGGAAAATATTAGTAAAATAGATATGGTCAAAGTGGCTTCAGGTAGAACATTAATTGATGGCATGATTTCATCCCCCACATCGTCATTCGGAACAAAGATTGTGGGTATTAATCCGGAAGATGCAATAAAATTGACAGATATTAATAAAAGCATTTTGGAGGGAACATATTTTAATGCAAAATACAGAAATCAGATAATTATCGGAAAAAAACTCTCTGAAAGATTAAATCTAAAACTTCGTTCTAAAGTTGTTTTAAGTTTTCAAAATTTAGAGGGGGAAATAACTTACATCGCTTGTCGAATAGTTGGAATTTTTAAAACAGCATCAACTTTATTTGATGAATCCAATGTATATGTTGATCAAAAAGATCTTTTTCGGATTTTGGAATCGGAGCCAATCATTCATGAAATAGCGATCAAAGTTGGAACTACAGATCTAATCGAACCAACATCAGAAAAAATTAAATCGAAGTATGAAAGCTTAGATGTTCAAATGTGGCAGGAATTAGCACCTGAGATAGCCTATTTATCCGAAACGACGGAAATCTACACCTATGTTTTTGTAGCGATAATTCTACTGGCACTTTTATTCGGAATAACAAATACAATGTTAATGTCGGTAGTTGACAGAACTAGAGAATTTGGTATGCTTCTGGCAATTGGGATGAAAAAAGGAAGGGTTTTTGTAATGATTGTTCTTGAGACTATTTTCCTTTCTTTTACAGGGGGACTAATAGGCACTTTAATAAGTATATTATCCATCGCGTACTTTGCCGGGAAAGGTATTGATTTATCGGCAATAGCAGCGAGCATGGAAAGTTTTGGAGCAAGTACGATGCTTTACCCGTTTTTGCCATTAGCAATGTACATCATACTTACAATTATGATAGTCATTGCAGCAAATATTGCGGCTTTGCTCCCGGCATGGAAAGCAATGCACCTTGTACCATCAGAAGCAATTAGAACATATTAAAATATAGAGGAAAATAAAATGGCGCTGATAGAAATAAAAGAGATAGATAAAATCTATAATACAACTCCAATCGCAGTACATGCAGTTAATAATGTTAGTCTGAATATAGAAAAAAAGGAATTTGCAGCTATTGTCGGACCATCCGGTTCGGGAAAAACAACTTTACTTAATATTGTAGGGGGATTGGATAAGCCTACCAATGGAAAAGTTATAATTGATGGTGTTGATATCTCGACCTTATCTTCAGGTAAATTAATTGATTATCGTTTGAATAATATCGGGTTTGTATTTCAGGCGTACAATTTAATTCCGGTATTAACAGCAAAAGAAAATGTTGAATTTATAATGCTTCTACAAGGTGTTGATAAAAAGAAGCGTGATGATCGGGCAAAGGAATTGTTG
>DAOWAQ010000314.1 GCA_030634505.1 Calditrichia bacterium | reverse complement strand
CGGGACAGTTAATGCGTGGGATCAATTAGTTATTGATTATTACAGATATGTGAAAGAGATAAGAAAAATATGTGATTTTCTTATAAATGATGTATCAAAGCATTTGTTATCAATTACAGTATTTACAAAAATTCTGAATTTAAGAGCAATTAAAAAACACAATATAAATATTGCAGTTGAATTTCTTAGAAATGCACGATATTTTGAAGGTGCAAAATACTGGGAAGATCAACTTAATAATCTTGAAAACAACAAATTAATACTTGGACAGTTTGTGAAGCATTTTCAATCACTAAATCCTACCGATAGAAAAAAGTTGATTATTGATTATGTGTTGTGGTCAAAATATTCACCGACTTCACTAATTAGATTTATAACAATTATTGGTAAAAACCAACAAATACCTGACAGCGAATCATTGTTTAAAGACATGAATCTTGCGTTTCTTATGCAATTTAAAGGATTGCCGTATATCGCAGAAAGAATATATAGAATATTTACCCTTTACCCACAAATTATTCATGAATATTTACAGTTCTTTCCTGAATCGCAGTACAAACATTTTGACGAAATATTAAAACATCCACTTGTAGATGACAGGTTGAAAAGTTATCGAATACAGTTAAAAGAATTATTTAAAATTCACAAATGGTCTAGTTTATATTTCCATCGCTTCTTTTACAGGATTATTTTAAATCACCCGGAATATTTACCCTCACTAACAAATACACAGCAGCTATCAAAAATTGCATCCGGGTTATTAGCAATGGTCAGTAATTATCCAAATGTTAAGGAGCAGAAGAAAATACTTGGTGATTATTACGATTTGGATTTTTTACGTGTTGGAATTGGAACTATCAATGGCGTAAAACTAAATGTTACCAACAGGGAGTTCACTGAATTTTGTGACAATTATATCCAAAAATTATTTGATATTTGTACAGAAGAAGTTGAAGACGAAAGCGAAACTGAACCACCAAATACTGATACTTTTGCAATATTGGCAGCGGGCGGACATGCCAGGAGCCAGGCTTATGATGATGATTACGACTTAATTGCTATAGTTGATACAGATGATGAAAATGTTGTCAAACATGCAACACGAGTAATTACAAAAATGAACCGGGAAATTGTGAAAAGAGGTGTACTGCCACACTACCGCTTAGGTGAAATATTAAATGGATTTGTTGTTCCAATTTCTAAAATAGTTGATTATCTGAATTCGGAAACTGAAGAATCTTTTATTGATTTGTCTCAATTACTGGGAGCCAGAATAGTAATTGGCAGTAATGTTATGAGAGAGGTCTTCAATGATAAAATTCTTAAACCATTAATTTTTAATAAAAAATCATATTATATAAAACGAATGATAACTGAAATAAACAGCCGGCAGAATACTGTTAAAAAATGTGATAATGAGACATGTAATTTAAAAGAAACTAAAGGTGGATTGAGAGATATTGAAGCTATTGCTTTAATGCTAAAAGCCTATTTTGGAATTGGTACTCCACTCTCACATAATTTTTTCAGACAAATAAAACCAAAATTACCGGATATTAGTACAGAATTAGATATTATTAGTGAATCACTTTACTTCCTGCGTACTATCAGAAATTTATACCGCATAACCATTGCGGCAGATGATAATTTACAATTAGTATATTTTTCGAGTTTAGCAGATATTTATTTTGGAATTGAATTGAAAAACGGACCGGATTTACTAAAGAAAAAAATTCAGGCAACACTAAATAATTCTGCAAAAGCCTGTAATGGTGTTATTAACCACATAAAGAAAGAGCTAAAAATTAAGTAAGATATTTAATTATTTTACCAGATCCCCTATCAAAGTATTTGGCGTCACTTCATTAATTTTCACATTCACAAATTCACTTACTTTTTTTCCGTTTTCAGGAAACACAACAATTTTATTTCCATCATTGCGCCCCATCATTTGAGTCGGTTTTTTTGCCTGACCTTCAATTAATACGGAAAAAGTCTCACCCAAATGCTGCTGATTTTTTTTGTAACCAATATTGCGTTGTTTTTCCACTAATTGAACCATACGAAAAGTTTTGACATCTTCCGGGACATCATCCTTAAATTTTCGTTGGGCAATAGTGTTTTTTCTTTCAGAATATTTAAACATAAACGCTGAATCAAATTCAACATTTTCAATTACCTTTAATGTATCTTTATAATCTTCATCAGTTTCAGTTGGGAAACCCACTATTATATCAGTGGTCAATACAAGTTTCGGGATTTTATCTCGCATCACATCTACTAAATCCAAAAATTCTTTCTGAGTGTATGTTCGATTCATCATTTCCAGTATACGATCATTTCCTGCCTGTAGCGGTAAATGAATATGTTTACAGGCTTTCTCATTATTTGCCACCACATCAATCAATTTTGCTGGAAAATCTTTGGGGTGTGGTGAAGTAAATCGTATACGTTCAATGCTATTTACTTCACTGACTTTTTCAATCAAATCTGCGAAATCATACTTTTTGAATTGATATGAATTGACATTCTGCCCCAGCAGTGTAATCTGTTTAAATCCTGAATCAGCTAATTGTTTAACTTCTTCAACAATATTTTGAGGATCACGACTGCGTTCCCTTCCGCGGGTATATGGCACAACACAAAACGTACAAAAATTATCGCAACCACGCATTACTGCAATCCAGGCATTGACACTAGCTTCATGGGTAGGAAAAACATCGCTATAAGTTTCAAACTCGGACAATGTAAGTTCAAATTCTTTTTCGCCCGTATTATAAACATTAGAAATTATTTGTGGCAATTTTTTATAGCTATCGGGACCGGCGATGATATCAACACCGACTTTATCTTCAAGCAATTCCTGTCTCAGATTCTGCGCCATGCAACCCAGTACTCCCATTAACAGATCTTTCTTTTGACGGCGTAATTGTTTTAATACATTTATACGTTGATGCACTTTTTGGTGAGCATTTTCACGCACTGAACAGGTGTTCAAAAATATTATTTCAGCATCTTCCGGTTTATCGGTAAAACTGTAGTTGTTCTTTTGAAGAATGGATTTTACAATTTCGGTATCATATACGTTCATCTGACAACCGTAAGTTTCTATATACACTTTGTTCATTGTTTATATTAAATCTCAATTATCAATTATTATTATTAGGTATAAGGTATATGGTATATGGTATGAGTATTAAATGTTACCTTATTCCCATATTACCTTATACCGTATTTCCATTTACAATCAATTCTCCAAATAGAGATTCACCTTGATTCTCTTTTAAGCGAACGGTATGAATTTGGTTGTGCAAATCTTCTTGTGACTGCACTTCCACACTCATATAATTAGAAGTATAACCTGTCCAATTCCCTAATTTATTTCTTTGCTCAAATAAAACTGATTTTTGTTTTCCAACAAATTCCTCAAAAAAAGCAGTTT
>DAOWAQ010000079.1 GCA_030634505.1 Calditrichia bacterium | reverse complement strand
CCAAAATCTAATTTTCCATTTGTAATTGCCACAGTGACTTCCCGTCCCATAATCTGTCTTTTTAAATGGGCGTCACCATTATCTTCACCGGTTCTGTTATGCCTGTAATGAGAGATTGGCTCGTGCGGCGCTATATTTTCTAACCAATCATCATAATCCTTTAACAAACCATTTTCATCATCATTGATGTAAACACTGGCTGTAATATGCATTGCATTTACCAGGCACAATCCTTCTTTAATGCCGCTTTCAGTTAAACATATTTCAACATCGGGTGTAATATTTAAATACTCTCGTCTTGTCCCGGTATTTATCCATAACTCTTTTCTGTATGATTGCATTTTTCTCCTCGGTTTTATAATTGATTATATTTCAAATCCTTCCAAAGTTATAATGTAAATTTGAATTATTAAAAATTTGTCTAAAATAATCCCAATATATTTATTAAATGTTATATATTGGTGACAACCATCTAAAATTACAAATATCAGTTAAAGAAAAAAATATACTTTACTTTATTTATAAGATTCTTTAATTTTATTTTTGCTATTGATTCACAAATCACCCACTATAAATAACTCCACAGGAGAAAAGTATGGATAATGTAACTCAATCAAAGAGCTTACCGGAAAATGCGTATCGTCCGTTGAAAGATGGTGAAGAGTATATGCCTGTTGTTCCAGCAGATGCGCCATTACCGGAAGTGACTACCTATTCTGTATTATGGGGTTTGTTTTATGCAGTTTTATTTTCTGCGGCTGCAGCATACCTGGGACTAAAAATTGGTCAGGTATTCGAAGCAGCTATTCCAATTGCTATTTTAGCTGTAGGATTTTCTTATGTTACCAAACGAAAAAATGCGTTATCCGAAAATGTTATTATCCAATCAATCGGATCTGCTTCGGGAGTGATCGTCGCCGGAGCTATATTTACTATTCCTGGACTTTATATATTAGGCCTTGAAGCATCGTTTCTGCAAATATTTTTAGCTTCAATGTTTGGTGGAATTTTAGGGGTTTTATTCCTGATTCCATTCCGCAGGTATTTTGTCAAAGACATGCACGGTGAATTTCCTTTTCCCGAAGCTACAGCAACAACGGAAGTCCTTATTGTTGGAGAAACAGGTGGTGACCAAGCAAAAATTCTTGTTTCTGCTGCTATAGTTGGTGGGTTATATGATTTCTTTGTTTCCGGTTTTGGATTCTGGAAAGAAAAAGTGTCAACTTTGGTTTTTGACTGGGGAAGGCAATTAGCTGATGCTGTGAAACTTGAATTCAATGTAAATATTGGCGCTGCTGTCACAGGTTTAGGTTATATCATTGGGCTAAAATATTCATTAATCATTGCAAGCGGATCATTTTTAGCATGGTGGGTTTTAATACCGGTGGTTTTTTTTATTGGCCAAAATATTCCTGAACCTATTATGAATGCCGAACTACCAATTTCGCAAATGCTGCCTATTGACATTTTTAGAGCATATGTACGTCATATCGGTATTGGCGGTATTGCAGCAGCTGGAATTATCGGTATAATTAAATCAAGAAGTATAATTTTAGGCGCCTTTAAACTTGCAGCAGAAGAAATTTTTGGATCTAAAAGTTCGCATTCTGAAAATAATATTGAGCGAACTCAACTTGATATCAAAATGAAATGGAATGTTATATTACTGATTTCATCTTTATTGGGAGTATTAGTGTTTTTTCTGCTTCTGGTTGTTAAAGGTAATTTTTTATATGCTATAACAGGACTGGCAATTGTAACAATTATTTCATTTTTGTTTACTACCGTTGCAGCGCGAGCCATCGCTATTGTTGGAACAAACCCTGTATCCGGCATGACTCTGATGACTTTAATAATTTCATCGGTAATATTAGTTTCTATCGGGCTTAAGGGAAATGATGGTATGTTGGTTGCCTTAATAATTGGCGGTGTAGTCTGTACTGCACTTTCAACAGCAGGCGCATTCATTTCTGATTTAAAAATAGGTTATTGGCTCGGTACAACTCCGCGAACGCAGCAAAGATGGAAATTTTTAGGGATATTATTTGCAGCCGCTTCCGTTGGCGCGGTTATTTTAATGCTACATAAAACATACGGATTTGGTCCTGGTGGTTTGGAAGCGCCGCAGGCCTCAGCGATGGCTGCGGTTCTTGAACCTTTGATGACAGGGCAGCCAGCGCCATGGTGATTGTACCTGGCAGGAATCTTTTTAGCGATAATTTTAGAATTTGTTGGAATACCGCCTCTGGCATTTGCATTAGGTATGTATTTACCATTGTATTTAAATACACCTATTTTGGCCGGTGGTCTTATTTCTCATTATGTATTAAAAAGTACGAAGGATGAGAAATTACAATCAGCGAGGAAAGAACGCGGAACATTGATTGCATCAGGATTTATAGCAGGCGGAGCAATTATGGGTGTTTTAGCAGCTGCAATAGTATTTTTAGGAAAATCTTTTATTAATGAAAACTGGACTTTGATGACGTTTATTGGAACCGAACATTGGAGTGAATCAGCCGGTGGTGAAATATTAGGATTTGTAATGTTTGCACTTTTATTATTCTATTTGTACTGGGATGCTAAGAGAGCAAAAACTAAATAAAATTGTTAAACATTGTATAAGTATTTGACGAGGATAGAAATAGCATAAAATTTAAAATATTAATAAATATTAGAATTCTCTAATGAAGTATTCCAGAAAATTTAATCCATTTAATCTTGAGAATTCTAAACTTGACAATAACTCAAGAATTAAATTCAGAAAATTTGGTCGCAGGGAACGGACCAGGCCCTTATGGTGGCTTATCATATTTTTTTTACTTTTGTTTTTTGTGTTTTTGTATTTAAGAAATTAACTTTTGAAACCGGATAATATCCGGGAGGATATATGATTCAAATTAGTAAAATATTAAAGGAAGTACCCATATTTAAAATGCTCGGCAAGGAGAGCATCGATTTTATAGTAGAGAGACTTAAATTTAAGACATTTGATAATAATGAAATTATTTTCCATACGGGTGATCCTGGTGATACAATGTACATTATTATTAGCGGTTTGGTTGATATAATAATAAGTGGTCCGGACGGTAAAAATGAACAGATAGTGGCGTCACTTGGACCAGGTGACTATTTTGGAGAAATGGCCCTGTTAACCGGAGAAACACGTTCTGCGTCTGTAAAAACTACAGATAGTAGTGAAATGTTTTTACTACATCAAAATGATTTTGACGTTATTCTTGAAAGATTTCCTTCTATCTCTTTAAGCATGGGTAAAATTGTAAGTAAAAGATTGCGGGATACGCTTTCAAAGGCTTCTACGCTTCCAAAAGAAACGAGACTTGATACAAAAGATTCGGGCCCTTCCGGCTCTCTGAAAGATAATAGTTTGATCGAACTAATCAGTTTTTGTGAATCTAATTCTTTGACAGGCGAATTGGTTATAAATCATAATAGTGAAAAAGGCGTTATCCAATATGAAAAAGGTGAATTATTAGGCGTCAATTTAGGTGGAATAAAAGATGATCAGGCACTTGATAAAATGATGCGTTGGGAAGAAGGTAATTTTAAAATTTTACCGAAACCGCTTTCATTTGATAAAAAGAGTGAAAAAGAATCTGAAACGAAAAAGATACTGATCGTTAACAATAGTCTTGTCGTAAGAAAACTTATAGAAAGAGCATTTACAGGTTTAGGATATAAAGTTGAAACAGCAGAAAATATAGAAAAATCTAATAAACTTATGGAATCTTCAATTCCTGATATTATTATCACTGATGTAAAGTTAGCCGACGGCTCAGGAATGGAGTTCTGTCGTGATACAAAAACAGTAAATGATGTAGCATTTATTTTCCTTTCTGATGAGTCTATTAAACCTGAATTTGAAGAAGAATTAAAAACCGTAAAAAAAGCAGAACTCACAAAAACACATGAAGTGAGTGAAATAGTTAAAATCGTTGAAAATATGATTTAATAAATGATTGAACATCTTAAAAATATTCCTCTGTTCAAATCTCTTGGTGAAGATGAATTTACTTCAATTCATGAAAAACTGGAAGAAGTCAATTTTACAGAAAATACATTAGTATTTGAATCTGGTGAAATTGGAGATTGCCTTTATGTTGTAGTTGAAGGGGAAGTAGAGGTATATATCGAATCAGGTGAAAAATCTGATAAGATAGTCCTTTCAACACTAGGCAAGGGTGATTATTTTGGAGAAATGTCATTAATCACCGGTGAACCACGCTCTGCAAGTGTTGTTACGTTAGAAGAATGTGTGTTTTTACGATTATCGAAAATTGATTTTGATCAGCTGATAATTAATAATCCTTCCATAACAATTTCATTGTCTCACATGCTTAGCCAAAGGCTTAAAACTTCAAATATTAAAAGAGCACAGGCTGAGTCAGTTTTTCAATCAAAAATTAAACCAACAGGCAAATTAGAGGATTTTTCACTAATAGATGTACTAAAATTTTGTGAACAGAATTCTCTAACCGGATTATTAAAACTAAACAATGAAGATGAATATGCCGAATTAGAATTCTTAAAGGGGCAATTGCAAAAAGCCACATTTAAAGAATTTTCGGATGATGAAACAATGGATGAAATTTTAAATTGGGATAAAGGAACATTTGAAATAGAACCTTCAATTCTGAACATTGATCAAAAAGAAATCAAGGAATCTGAAGCAACAGGACCAGATTCTATCATGACTGCTACACCCAGTGAACCAATTGATGCTATTAAATATTTTACAGTTAATTTGGTAAGTAAAATGATTGCAACGGTCGGATCACGAATTGTACAAGAAACATTTGAAAAAATCAAAAAAGACCTGGTTACATATTTCCCGGATGTAGAAGGGTTTAATATAAAGATAGTCAAAGAAATTGATGTGTCTTATAATAAAAAAATAGAATTAAATGATAAAGATTATTTAGCGCTTGGGGTTTTCCTTCAATTATTTATTGAAGAATGTAAACAGCATGCGATAGGAATGTCATTTCTTAATATTTTTGCTTTATCAGAACCACATAAAGACACCCTGGATAACATTTCTTTTTTTGAATATATGTCTCATGCTAAAGAATTTGTTCATCAATAAAATCTCTACAATACACTGGTTAAATATTTAAAAGCTTCATCAACATCATCGCAAAATTTTATCAAATCCATATCCTCTTTGGAAATTGTTCCCCATTCTATCATGGTGTCAAAATTGACCAATTTATTCCAGTAGTCTGTTCCAAAAATAACTATGGGTAATGGTTTTGAAAGCTTACGTGTTTGTACTAAAGTAAGGGCTTCAAATAATTCATCCATTGTTCCGAATCCACCTGGAAAGATCACCAGCGCTTTAGCTAAATAAACAAACCAGAATTTCCGCATAAAAAAATAATGGAATTCAAAATTTAGTTCATCATCTATGTAAGGGTTTGGATATTGCTCCATAGGCAAGCTGATATTTAAACCAATTGATTTACCTTTACCTTTTTGTGCTCCGAGATTCGAAGCTTCCATAATTCCGGGACCACCACCTGAACAAATATGATATCCTTTGGAATCCTTAAAATTTTCCTGTGACCATTTTGTTAGTTTATATGCAAGATCTTCAGCTTTTACATAGTATGATGATAATAAGTTATTGGGAGCATCCGGATCAAAATTTTTGGCTCTGGCTGAGCCGAAAAAAACAATGATGTTATTTATTTTATGTTTTTTAAATCTGGATTTTGGTTCATAAAATTCAGATAACATACGAATGGTTCTGGCGTCGGGGCTGTTCAGAAATTCCTGGTTTCTATATGCTTTAGGAGCTCTTTTCTTGGTTGACATGTCTACCTCAGATAAATATTTTATGATTGTTATTAATTAACCTAATGCTAATATATCCAATTTCGTTAATAATTAAAATATTTTCTTTCAAAAATGTAATTACTAATTGCTGTTATTGTTTTTAGTTTTTATCTTTACGCAATCAAAATTATTAAAAATCAGTTCAACTTTTATGAAAATTAAATCTCATTTTTATTCTATTTTTTTTATCATTGGAATTCTTGTCTTATTAATATCAGGCATTTTGTTTGTCACTACCTGGATAATTTCAGAGCATATTGAAAATCAAATTGGGGCAAAGATAAACCAATTTGAAAGTCATTTAGAATCAAATAAAAATCTGGCGATTGAAAATCTTATCAATTATTGTAAATATATTGCCACTAATCAAAATCTAATTTCTGCGGTAGAATTAAGCGACCCCGAAGCAATTTATTCGATATTGGAAGAATCCAATAAGTTTATTGATAGTGGCGCATTAATAGTTACTGATAGTACTGGTAATCTATTGACAAAATCAGGGTACCTGAATGGCATAAATAATATCTTTGAAATACCCGGAATTTCAAAATTAATAAATAATAAAGATCCTGTTGACCACGAAACAATAAACTTATGGAAAATTAGGACAGAGTATTACCTTGTAAGTACAGTTCCAATCGAAAAAGATGGAAAAACTATCGGCACATTAAATATCAGCGTTTTGATGAGTGAACTTTTTAATCAATCAATTTATGAAAATATCAGTTTTGCATTATTAAATAAAAACGAAGTATTATATTCACGCTTTAGTTATAGCAATGAAACGATAACTGAATTTACATATATTCACCGTCCAATTGTAGACGCAATATTAACAACATCTTTGCCAAGTGATTTATTTTTAACAAAAATAGAAAACAATGAAGTCTATTCTAAATTAGTCCCTTTTGGTTATAAAAAACCTGCCTATTTTTTATTATCGATTTCCAAATCACATGAATTTCAATTTTTGGATTCACTGATTAAATATCTTATTTATATATTAATTTTTAGCAGTTTGTTGTTCATCGTAGTATTTTTTGAAATTGGAAATCGTTACGGAAAACAAATCGAAAAATTGAATTTAATAATTCAGCAATTTGATAGGAAAAATGAAATTGAGGACAGTAAAGATAATGCTGAATTGAAACCAAGTGAAAGTATAACTTCTGAAATGTCAGAAGAGTTGAAAGGTACAATTTTAATTTCTAAAATTATTTGCTTAGATGATACAAAACATGAAAATGATGATTCATTAATAAATATATTTAATAGTTATCAAAAAATTCAGACTGAGCTGATTGAATTGTACGACGGTAAAATGGAAAATATTATAAATAATCAAATGATTGCTTTTTTTATGGGAAATGAAGATACTATTGAAAAATCTATACAATGTTCAAAAGCAATAATTAAATTGTTAAATAAAGAATCCTTGACTACTAATTGCCAAATTGCTATCGTATTAAATTATGGCTCAATATTTTACAGTAGTGGAGGAAAATCTACTTTATTTGGTAATACTTTGAAAATTACAGAATCTATTATTCGGATTGCCAAACCAGGACAAATTTTAATTCAGGATAATCTGAGTTCAAAAACAGAATTGAATTTTTCGAAAGGTGAGGCAAAAGTATGGAAGTTTAAAAATTTTAAGGATGAAATCAGGCTGGTTGATTTAGGATTAAGTAAAAACAATAAGTGAGGGTTCGACAAGTTTGCCCTCCTTTTACAGGAACAATGTTGAAAAGGAAATAGAAGGGACACTGAGCATGTCGAAGTGTCAATGTTGCAATAATGGAAATTTAATGTAAGGAGGCTTCGGCAGGCTCAGCCAACCAAGCTGGAAGCACAAATGCAAAATAAACCTGATTATTATTATTCCCAATCTGCAGTATTGCCATTAAAAAAAGAAAATGGCAAATACTATATTTTATTGGTAACGTCAAGAAACCAAAATAAATGGGTCATCCCAAAAGGCATTGTTGAAAATGATTTAAGTCCTTGTGATTCTGCGGAGAAAGAAGCATTTGAAGAAGCCGGAATAAAAGGAAAAACGGCTAAAAAAAGTATTGGCAGTTATAAGTATGAAAAATGGGGCGGAATATGTGTGGTT
>DAOWAQ010000365.1 GCA_030634505.1 Calditrichia bacterium | reverse complement strand
TGCTGCCAAATTAGTTCATTATTTTTTGCTCTTTGGAAATAGCTTAAATTAAATTTCACATTATTGGAAATTTTATATGAAGAAAATGCACCGAGAACATTCCCGCTGTCACAATCCATAAGTTCTTGTTTTCGATCGGTTGGAGCGGCAATTCCTGCCAAGAATTTAACTGTTATACTTTTAAAAGGTTATGTTGAAAAAAGCATACCATCTACCGTTCCATTCATTACACCGTGATAAACAAATTGACGCCCCAGTCTTAGTTCAAATTGGTTTGCAGAGGATTTCCATGCTATATATGAATTATAAACTCTTTCATTCCATTCAGCCGGATCACCACTGTTGGCAAATCTGAAATAACTGTTGAACTGCAGATTTGAATATTTCTCAGGAAAAATTCGCAGTTGTATACCTTGATAAAAATTTAATTGTTGAACTTCATCAGCATTTTCCCATGCATAAAAAGAAGAATGTAGGCTACCATCAAAATGAATCTGTGCTTTTATATGAGTAAAAACAAAACCTAAAATGAACAATAAATGAATAAAATATTTTAATTTCATAAAAGTACACCTTTTAATAATATTCTTAAGTCATTTAATTTTACGCAAATGATGTCCCAATAATAACAAAACTCTGTAATTTATTTATGAATAAAAAAAGCCGGATAAAAATAACGATTATGCAATTTATAAATGACATTCAAACAAATCAATATTTTTCTAAAATTGAAATGATTAAACTTTAATCTCAATTTTTCAAATTATTTTATAAATATGTGTACTTTGAATTCAGAATTTTCAAAGAAGATAACTAAAAATAGAGGTATTAATGCATAAAAATATTTTAACCAGGTTTCGTCACTCATTAGCAGAACAATGTAATGGCATATTAGATTGGCTGGGAAATAGCTCAACCGATTCAAAAAAATATCGATGCGATTGTATTCCAGAACAAGAGGATTTAATTACAGAAGAAAATCTTCCTATAATTTCAGAATTGGTATTAAAAAGCAAAAATTAAAAATCAGTCTAACAACTAATCCTTACTTGCAAGTTCAATTAAATTTGAATTTATTGCTAAGAATCTTTCGAGTGGTGTTTATTTGTATAGATTAGTGTTGATGAATTTCAACAGATGCAGAAGATGATTTTGATGAAATAAAATTCACAAGACCTTAGATATCAATGCCTTATAACTTTAGTGTCTAACATACATATTGAAGTACCTCTGCTTGTGCAAGTATATAAAATTTGATTTTGATTTTGATATTTAGATTTCTATTCTCCAAATACATTGTAAAAGTTTTTACAAATTCAAAGTTTATTTTAATTTTTCAGTAAATTTATCCTTATGATTATGATGATTTACAGTTGTTGCACTATATTTAAAAACTTGTAATATTGAAAGTATTCAGGAGATTTGAAAATTCAATAATAAAATATAAAGAAATTTAATATTTATTATCATCTCTTGTAAAATATTAAATTTAGAATTTCAATATTATAAGGAATAAAAAAGGGTGTAATCGACCACGGTATTAAATTCAACATAATGAAGGACAATATAATTTTGGATAATTGACATTATTACTACTTCAAACTAAATTTATTTTTCTTAATATAGTCAGCACCAGCCAATTATAAGTCCCTTGTAAAATGAATTAATCAAAAGTCGAATAATTGGCGCTTAAAATAATTCCAAATGGAGTTAAATGCGAAGAATACAATCAAACACATTTTGGATATTTACAGGTACAATTGCTTTTATGGTAATTTTTCTATTTGCGATTGTAAAAATATACAATCTTACCCTTAATGAGACTCAAAATAGTCATCAACTCCAGCAGCTGGAAATGGCTAAAGCGGCAACTATAGGAATTAGTACATATCTTGATCATATAGTTGAGGATATGCATCTTTTCACTTTCGTTCCCGAAATTAAATCACTCAATCGAAATGTCATTAAATCAAACGTAGACCTTATTTTTAAACATTATGAAGAAGAAGCTGTCAGAGCAATTTTCGTAACGAATTCAGATGCAAAATTAATTTATTTAAAGGGCGAGAAATTACCTTTCTGGGCATTGCAAGTCATAAAAAATCAAATAGAATTGATAAAAAAGCCAAAATCTTTACATAAATGCTGGTACTCACAGGTTCACCCAAACAGTGAAGGTGATCCCGAAAGTGGAATGTCTTTTTTGACGGTAATACCTTTAATACAAAACGAAAATACATTGTTACAAACCGATTCAGTGCCAAAAATTAATGGATTCGTGGGTTACCTTCTAAATTTTGATATGCTGATAAAGCAATTTATAGAACCGCTTAAACTTAGTAAAAGTGATTTTGCATGGATTATTGATGGAAACGGTAGATTAATCTTTCACCCGACGCATACTGAAATGCTTCTGCGTAATACAAAAGAACAGACTTCAGAATGTTTCGATTGTCATTCAAATTTTGAAGTTCAAAACAGAATGTTAGTCGAGGAATCATCGATCGGTGAATATACCATTGGTGATGAGCCGACAAAAATAATGGCATATGTATCCCTAGAGCTACAAAACGAAAAATGGATTTTAGCAATATCGACTTTTTTACCTGAAGTAACTGCAAATTTACGCAGTAAGTTCAGACTTTTTTTCATTCTTGGTATTGTAATTTTGGCGGCAATTTTTTCATTTGGTTTATCCTTATATTATATCAATTCAAAACGTATTCGTGCAGAAGAAGCTAATCGTCAAGCTGAACAAATGCAGCAACTTCAGCAACAACTTAATCAAGCATCTAAATTAGCTTCAATCGGAGAATTAGTGGATACGGTTGCACATGAAATTAACACACCTGCGGGGATTATTGCTGCACAAGCGGATGCAGTATTACTACAGAATAAACCTACAGATACAAATTCTGAAGAACTACATATAATCAAACAACAAACCAAACGAATAAGTAAATATACAAGAACTCTTCTCAGCTATTCTAAAAGGATTCATTTTAATCCCAAACCAACAAGTTTGCCAGAGTTACTGGATGAATGTGTCTATTTGTTGGGTCATCGTTTTAATGCAAAAAAGGTTACCGTAAAAAAAAATTATCCTGCGAATTTACCTAAAG
>DAOWAQ010000006.1 GCA_030634505.1 Calditrichia bacterium | reverse complement strand
TTCGTGATCACTGTGTAAAATATAATATAAACGAGACAGTTCATCATAAGGTGTATCAATTCCCATCATGTGGGCAAAATTCTTTCCATAATCCAAAGAGAAATCAGGATCTATTGGAGAATCATCTTTGTATTTTAATCTGTAAATATAAGCGGCAATTGTATGTAATTTAGCAATCAGATTCATCATATCTTCATAAGTCGGATCCCAATAATCCATTTTACTCATACCTGCATTATATTTTTTTACAAAAAGAGATTCACGCTGCAAGGACAAAATAGCTGTAGAAAACATCGTCATCGGATGAGTATCTTGCGGCATCGCCCGCAGAGTATCCCAAACGTATTTAGGTACTTCACCTCTTTCTGCTAGATCTTTTATCACTTCCTGTACTTCATCTTCTGTGGGGATATCACCCGTTAAAAGTAAATACAAATGTCCCTCGACATAAGGAATTTCTGCGCCTTCAGCTTTAGGTAATTTTTCAAGAACTTCCGGTATGGTATATCCTCTAAATCGAATTCCTTCCATGGGGTCTAAATAGGAAATATCAGTAGTTAAACATTTAATACCTCTCATACCTCCATAAAATTGACTTATTAAAACCTTGCTAACTTCGACATCTCCATGTTCCTTCAATAGTCGGGTAACACGTTGACGCCAATCCGGCAATAAACCAGCAATTTTTTCTTTTAAACGAGACATTTAAGCCTCCTTTCAAATTGTTTTGTGAATAAAGTAGCAAACTTAATTGGGATATTATAAGAAACTAATAAAACACAATCAAATATTATTTGAATATTCTTAATTATTTTGATGATTTTGTTTCTTTTTTCTTAGAAGGTTTTGGTTCTGTGCCTTTATTTGACTTTTTATTCTTATAATCTGTTATATAAAAACCCGATCCTTTAAATATTAGTCCTACACCACCAGAAATTTTCCTTTTAACATGTTCATTACATTTAGGACAAATACTAATTGGCTCAGAAGCAATGCTTTGAAATTCCTCAAATTCGAATCCGCATGAAGTGCAATAATATTCATATGTTGGCATTAATCATTCCTCTTAAATAACAATCAAAATCCGGTTGATTTTTCTTTTGACTATCTTTGATGATATTTTGGATTAGTCGCTACATAAAACTCTATTTCTTAAGCTAATATTGCACATATACATGCAACATTTATAACATCTTCTACACTACACCCTCTGGACAAATCATTAAAAGGTTTGGCTAATCCTTGAATAACAGGACCTATCGCATGTGCTCCACCGATTCTTTCTGTTAATTTATACCCGATATTTCCTGCATTTAAATCCGGGAAAATAAAAACATTGGCTTTACCGGCTACATCACTATCCGGGGCTTTTCGTTTTCCTATTTGTTCAATAAAAGCAGCGTCAAATTGTAATTCACCATCAATTTTTAGTCTCGGTTCCTTCTTCTGCACAACACTTTTTGCATTTATTATTTTATCGACTAATGAATGTTTCGCACTTCCCATTGTTGAAAAAGATAGCATAGCAACATATGGTTCTGATTCTACTAATTTTTTATGGGTAGTTGCACTGCTAATCGCAATGCTAGCCAATTGTTCTTCATCTGGATCAGGAATTACAGCACAATCAGCAAAAGTTAATATTTTTCCATCTTTTAAAGCCATTATAAATGAACTGGAAACAACCGAAACATTGGGAGCCAGGCCAACTATTTGAATTGCCGCACGTAACACATCTCCCGTAGTATTTATTGAACCCGCCACTACACCGTCTGTCAATCCATTTTTTAACATAAATGCACCAAAATATAGGGGATCTTTAATTATTGCTTCTGCTTGTTCGGGTGTCATGCCCTTGTGTTTGCGCATCTCATAATAATTATTTGCCCATGTTGTTTGATAATCTGAATTTGAAGGATCAATTATTTCTATTGCCGTTTTTTCAAAATCAATCGATGTGGCCAAGGTTTTTATTTTATTTTGATTTCCCAAAAGTATCGGTATAACCAGTTCGTTTTTTGCTAAAAATATCGCTGCTTTTATGACGCGTTCTTCTTCTCCTTCGGGAAAAACAATTGTTCGTTGTTTGGTTTTTGCAAGCTGTCGGAATTTTTCAATGATTTCCAATCAATCCTCCTTATTTCAAAAATTTGTCCTTCAATTTTTCTGCAACCAAAGGAGTAATAAAACTACTTACGTCCCCTCCAAATCGTGCAACTTCTCTAATAATAGATGAGTTAAGATATGTGTATTTTTCATTAGGCATTAAAAAAACGGTAGTTATTTCAGAGTTTTGTTTTCGATTCATTAAAGCCAATTGAAATTCAAATTCAAAATCTGATATAGCGCGTAATCCTCTTATAACAGCTATTGCACCCGTTTTCTCTGCAAAATATATTAGCATACCCTCAAAACTATCAACGGTCACATTTGAAATATTTTTCACCGCATCTTTAATAAATTCTAATCTTTCTTCTTTTGAAAAAAGTGGCGTTTTGTTAGAATTAATTGCGAGTGTGATAATTACACGATCAAATAATTTTGAAGCACGTTGTAATATGTCAAAGTGTCCCAGGGTAATGGGATCAAATGTTCCGGGATAAATTGCTACTCTTTCAGGCATTTTTGCTCCTTCTATTTATAATGAAAGAAATTAAACTTCTGCCTATTTTTTTCTGTTTAAAAATTTCAAATAAATCAATATCGAAATTTACGGGATTTGAAATCTCATGTTCAACTACTAAAATGCCATTTTCATTTAAAATATTATTTCTAAAAATTGAGATTAATAATTCATTCAATGGCGGGTAATGAAATGGCGGATCCATAAATATTAAATCGAACTTTTTCGAACTTTGGGCACTAAATTTTTCAGCGTCATTAATAACTATTTGAAAATATTTAGAATCAATGTTCAAATCCTTTAAGTTGTTTTTCAAAACTTTCGCAGAAGTAACAGAGTTATCGATAAAAACAACATGTTTTGAATCTCTGCTTAATGATTCAATTCCTAGGCTACCACTCCCGGAAAAAATATCAGCAACAAATTTGTCCTGACAATAATCCTGAAGAATGTTAAATATATATTCTTTAATTTTATTTGTAGTGGGGCGAATGGAGTTATCTATTGAGCTGACTAATTTTTTACCTTTGTATTTTCCCGAAAGAACCCTCATTCATTTTTATATCTATATAAACCATTAAACATAAAAATCAAAAACAACAAGCAAGTTATACTTTGAGTTTTTAATGTTTTTCTGGTTTGATGGAATTAAAGATATTTTATGTACATTAAAATTATTGTTTGAACTATTGAGATCATTTAAAAACTTTAGACAATTAGCTTCTGTTCCACTACAAGATATTTCTTTTCTTATCACTTCAAATTGTTCAACTTTTTTTCTGTTAATGATACGAGTATCTTTAAGTTTTAATCCATTGCTGGTGACTAATCCTTGAATTGAATTTTCTATATTTACATCAATTTTAGGGTCTATTTGGGGAGAAACTCCCCCACCGGCATCCGTTTCTACTTTATATAATGCAAAGATACCCCCGTTACTGCCAGGACGTGTATCTACAGAAATAATTTTGAATTTACTGTCATATTTGTTCTTTTTTAAGTTTTGATTATATTTTGCAATATCTTCCCGGGATTGTCCAAAGATTTCAAATTTAAATGAATTACCGTATAATAATACGCTTGAATAGGAGACATTGGACGATTTAAGATTTGTTAGACTTGAAAAATTATTAAGTCTTGAATTTTTCTCCGCCACAATGTTTTTAACAAATGCAATTTTTTTCTTTTCCTGATCAATTTTCATTTGTTCCTGGGGAGATATGGTCGGTTTCTGTTCTGCACTAACTTTTTCTTCGCCATTTGAAAAAAACCAGGTATATGCAAAAAACACAATTGCGACTACTACAATAAAAACCGTTCCCCAGAGAAGCAAAGGTTTCCAGTTTATGCCCTGTATTTTAGAATCTTCATAATCGTACTCTGAAATATCTGGTTTTTGGGGGGGAGGAGGCCCTGTTGCTGAAGTTTCTGTAACCGGCTTTATGTTTTCGGTTGTACCCTTTGGCTCTTCTGTTAATACTTGTTCTTGTTGCTTGTCTATTTGGATATCGGCAACCGGGTCTGGCGTAGATGGATCGGGCGATACCTCTTCTGTAAACAAACTTTCATCAAAATATTCGCGATCATCTATTTCGGGGGTTGCTTGATCGCCTGTTTTTTCTGATTCTATTTTCGGCTCAGATTTTTTGTCGTCTTCTTCGTCAAAATAACGATCAAAATAATCAGGCTTTTCTGTATCCATTAAATTATATTTTGCCATTTTTAAACTCCTCCAACAGCTTTAATCAGAATCTAATGTTATTCCGATACATTCAACAAACCCGGAAATTTCAGTTTCATTTTTTTCTTCTTTGTTAAAGTTTTCTGCAACATTTATGTTATTCAAGGGATTTAATGTTGAAATATTTGTTGAAATATTTTTGCTTAAAAGTGATATAAAATCTTCATTGATTTCCATTCCGTACAAATATATTTGATTTATCTGTTGTTGTGAATTGAATAATTGTTCAAAATAATTTTCCGTTTTCTTTTTATAATTTGTGATTTTTTCTAATAGTATTTCGTCTTTTGACCTTGTTGAAACTGGCTTAATTTTTTCATAGTCAGACATATACAATTTTTTGTCAAGCATGCACAAAGATTCTAATCTATCGGCATTAACTCGAAATAAAATATTTATATCATCAGTGATATCTTGCATAGAATTTTGAAAACAAAGTTCTGTTGCCAGATGATTTGTCGACAGATTATTTAATTTAATTTTTGTGAAATCAATAAAACTTTTAAAAAAATCAATAATATCTTTTCTTAATGCAATTACTAATACCTCTTTATACGTGTTTCTGTCATATAAATTGTTAGTTTTAAGATAAACATATTCTCCAAGAGGAGAAATTAAACTATTATTTAAATCCCACTGAATTTGGGTAGATTCTTCTTTCTCGCTTAATCCCACAGGAATTTCTATTCTTTTAACCAGCGATAGATTAGATTCTATAGAAATCGAAATTGTGGATGGTTCCAAATGTAATGATTCAAATTTGTTTAAAACTAAATTTGCCAGTCTTACAGTATTTTCTTCAAGAAAAAAAATGTTTTCTTCATATGTAAAAGGATATGCAATTTTATCAAGATTTGCTAAAACCCGTGTTCCAGCGTTTGTTTGAAAATTAGATAAAGTAATAGCATCTGAGGTGAATGCAAGACCAATGTGATTTTCCATATATTTTTATCGGTTATTTACCAAAAACAGATTATTCTTCCTCCCAACTTTTTTCACCTGTACGGCCATACATTTTTCCTTGATTAATAATTTTTGTAGAAAAAATACCGTATACACTTTCGTCTTTACCCTCCGAAGCGAATAAAAACAAATCTTGTAAAACCAGTTCTGTTTTTGCTAATGTTTCAACGAGATTTGCTCCTGATGAATTTGATTTAATTTGAGTTAAGGCTTCATAAATCAGGGTTTTATGGTTGTCAAATGAATGGGTGTTTTTTCTAATTCCCGAAAGTAATTCATTAAAATCATCCATTTCACCAATAAGTTCCAGATGAACAGTATCCAGCTTTCCAAAAATTTGGGTTTCCGCAATTTGTTTAAACAAGCCGATCCCCAAAAGAGTATTTTCTACCATGGCTTTTATCTCAGAATAGGAATTAGACGATGGAACATCTGATACAAATTTGTATAAGCTTTCATATGAAGATAATGTACTTGTTGTTTTTAAATTGTTTATCACAGCATCAATATCTTTTGTCTTAAAATGTACTTCTGCATTTCTTCTATATTTTATTTTAACTTCCGTTGCATAAGTATTTAATGAATCTAATACATTTAAATATGTTTTATATGTTTCGAAGAAGGGTAAATTTTTGATGGTTTCGACCTGGCTCATAGCTTGCTCTTTTATTTCATCGAGCAAAGTTGGATCTTCAACGACTAAGCCCAGAGTATCCATAAATTGGAACGAATATGGTTTGTTGTTTATAGGTGCGTAAAAATTGTTTTCACTCAAATTTAGAAGCCTTGAATCGGCATCTGTTAAGCTATATTGAACAAATTTTTCTGTGGTTAAATAGTCTGATAAAAAATCTTCATAAACACTGTTTACCTGTCCCGATGCTATATTCGAGTTACTTATTTCGTTTGATAAATCGCTTTGCTCCAAAGTTCTAAATCCGGATGATATTGATTGCTGAAAATCAGCCACACGATCAGCTATACTTGTTCTGGTTTTTAAAACTGTGGAATTAATCTCCAACATTAAATCTGTAAGTTCAATGTCTAATGGCTGCCAATATTCCGCTATCGCAGCGAAATTTATTTCAGGTAATTTACTAACAATTGAGGCGGTTAATGAATGAGAATGTCTTGCTGCAACTTGCAATTGATAATCTGTTAAATCTCGTCTCAGATTTAACAATGAATCCAATGATTTTGCCATCATTGAATAACTTTCCTGCTCTACGCCTTCTTTCATTACCAAGACCTTGAAATTTAAATCCTCTGCTTTTGTTTTAATGTTTTCAAACTTCGCAAAATAAATAGTGTTGTTTTCAAAATCTGTTACGATGTTATTAATGTTTTGGGAAATTTTGACTAAAGATTTTATTATTTGTTGTTCTAAGAAACCGTCAATAGCTGTTTTTAATTTCGTTGTATAATCAACAATTTGTTTTTTGGCTTTTAAAGAAGAATCATTTTGAGTGGTCATCAAAAGTGCATTAATATCTGTTGTATAGTCCTGATTTAGTTTAAAATAGTAACGTTGTGCTTCATAAAGACTTTCAATATCGGATAACGTTTCTGATTTAATTTTTTCTTCGTTTTCCCATATTTGTCCGGGAATAAGAATTACCGCGATCAATATTAATGTTGCTACTACTACCAAAATCTTTAAAAAAATTGAACCTTGAGCTTGAGTATTAGACATTTCGCCTCCAAGTCTTATCTGTTCTTTATTATATAAATATTGATTTTTTAGATATTTGAATGAAATTAATCAAATATAATTTTAATGTCAAACTGTTTTTTAAGCCGTTTGTTGTTCATAACTCTACAATTTATAAGTACTTCGAGCAAAAAATATTTTATGTTTTTGGTGATCACTCAATGTTTAAATAGAACATATTTTCTAATATTTTGCAAATTGATAACAGGTTAAATACTGTCATTATTTTTTAAATTGTATTAAATTCTTGCAAATTTCAATTTATTTTAATAAAATCAAAATTCTTACTCACAACAGATATTCTCCCATGAATAACAAATTATTAATATTATTGTTGTTATTGATATTTTATGCCTGCAATACCGGAACCGATATTAATAACTCGCAAAAAATTAAAGAGTTTGAATTTAATAGAAATTCCGACACAACTTATTTCGCCAAATTAATTGCATCTGGTGAGAATCAGACAATATCTGTGGTAATTGAATCTATTGGCAAAATAGCAAATGAATCTTTTCTGCCTTTATTATTACAACTAATTTCGTCAGACAATCTCAATATTCAAAAAAAAATTGTTTTTTCTTTAGGACAAATCGGAACTCCGGCCTGTGAAGAGTTATTAATAAATATTTTTAATGATGCGAAGTATTCAAATCTGCAAAATGAAATATTATTTGCCTTGGGTAGATGTGCAGGTAAAAAGGGATCTTCATTTTTATTAAAAAACATGAAGTCTTTTGAAGATACTTTAAAATCCGCAACAATTAGAAACTTAGCTTACATTTTTAAAAGAAATAAAAAACTAAAAACTTTACCTGATACAATAAATGCTTATTTAAATTACAATTCTAAAATAGTTCAAGGGGCGGCAATTTATTTTTTCAATAGAAATGATTACTTGCCGGCTTATTATAATTTATTAAACACAAATGTTTCCTCATCGACTATAGACTATAAATATAAATTAAGCGCTATATCAAAGATACTGATAAAACATGTTCCCGATACATTAATGTTGGATTCTTTAAAAACCACACTATTAAATAAAAAGTTTTTTAAAGAGCCTGATTGGCATAAACTCATATACAAAATTAAGATTTTTTCATTCTATTCCGACTCATTAATAATAAATAAAATAGCCTCTCATTTGAAAAATGAAAATCCACATGTTAGAAAAGAAGCTATATCCGCTTTGGGAAAAATTAAATTGAACTTTTCTAAAAATATTCTTCTTCATTATTATGACCATGCTGACTGGGCAGAAAAAGGATTTATAATTCTAAGCCTGGCGAAAAGATATCCAGGGTTCATTTATAGATTAATTCAACAAAACCTTGATCAAGGTACATTATACTTTAAAGAATTATTATTACAAAGCCTGGCAAAAATTAACAACAAACTTTCCCGGACACAGCTTAAACAATTTTTAAATGTTCCGTCGCCACGGTTACAGGCCATTGCTTTTCAAGAGTTAGATAAATTGAGGCGATTATCTTATAAAGATGTAAAACCACTTCTTTTGAGTGGAGACAACATGCTTGTTTCGTTTGCAGCTTTTTGGCTAATTGAGCATCCAAAATATGGTAATTTTGAAGATCTAAAAATTGCTTATGCAAAATTTTCTGACCCAAAAGATGCCGAAACTTTGGCTACAATTCTAAAAGCTATCAATGAATTAAAACTATCTCAAACAATAGCATTCTTGGACTCAATTTATTTGAACACACAACATCCGGATATCGCTAAAGCTGCTGCAGAAGGACTATCTCATTTCGACATTGGGGTTCAGGAGAGAGATTTTTCAGGATTCTCATTGTTTGTGCCAGACTCTCTGATTTATGATTCTGACCCTATAAACATCATCATTAATACTAAGAAGGGAGATATTGAAATTGAACTCTGGCCTGGAGAGTCCCCATTAACTGTTTCACATTTTATTTATTTAATAAAGAGGGGTTATTATAAAAACCTTTCATTCCACCGCATTGTTAGTGATTTTGTGATTCAGGGAGGTGATCCCAGGGGAACAGGATGGGGTGGACCTGGATATTCGATACCCTGTGAATATAACTACAAGCCATTTCTGCGGGGCTCAATTGGCATGGCAACGTCAGGAAAAGATACCGGTGGCAGCCAGTTTTTCATTTGTCATTCAGAACAACCACACTTAAATCGCAGATATACAAATTTTGGTATAGTAATTAATGGAATAGATATTGTTGATAAAATCACCAAAGACGATAAAATTTTAAATATCATTATTAACTAGCAAAAGGAGTCGATATGAAGTCTTTTTTAGTTACAATCATGTTTTCCGCAGTGTTAATCACCAGCGTTTTTTCTCAACAGGAAATGAACGTATTAGTATCACATGGTGATAGTTTATTTAATTTGTTTGATAATCCGGGGTCTCTTGAGTATTATCAAAAGGCATATGATTTAGATTCAACTAATTACGACGCTTGTTGGAAATTATCTCGAGCTTTTGTAGATGTTGGTGAGAATTTGGAAGATGACCCTAGAGCGGAATATTATAAAAAGGGAAATTTGTATGGAGAAAAAGCTGTAATGCTTAATCCGGAAGGCGCCAAAGGACACTTAAGGCTAAGCATTGCGATTGGTAGGGTAGCTCTTGATGCCGGTGCCAAAGAACGGGTTCGATTATCAAAAGAAGTGAAAAAAGAAGTTGATCTTGCAATAAAATTAAATCCTGATGATGATATTGCCTATCACGTTCTCGGAAGATGGAATAGAAAATTAGCAAACTTAAGCTGGATAGAACGTGGATTTGCAAATATGTTTTTAGGTGGTGTTCCTGAAGATGCAAGTGAAGAAAATGCGGTGGCCAATTTTAAGAAAGCGATAGAAATAAATCCGGGTTATATAAACCATCATTTGGAATTAGGAATGACATATGAAATGATGGATATGGAAGAGGAAGCAGGAGCAGAATATCAAAAATGCTTAAACTTACCTAAGTCCTCTGCAAAAGATGATATGCATAAAGCTACTGCCAAAGAAAAACTTGATGATTTATAATAAAATCTAATTTTAAAACAGGACAATAATTTATATTTATTGTTCTGTTTTTGTTCATCAATTAATTTAACAACCTTTTTAAATCTTCTTCGGGCAATTTACCTAAATCAGATGCCCGGCAATTATCATTTACTTGGGATGAAGTTTTTGCTCCGGGGATAACCAACGAACAAGCGGGATGAGAAACACAAAATCTTAAGCTAACCTGTGCCATTGATTGATCCGGATATTTCTCGAATAATGGTTTTAGTTTTTCAATTTCTTTTAAATATTTGTCCAACTTTTCAGATGATAAATTCATTCGCCGATGATCATCTTCTCCGAATTGACTATTTGCATCAAACTTACCTGTTAAAAAACCAAAAAGCAGTGGAATTCTAACTATTACCCCTATTCCATATTTTTGCGCTTTTGGAAACAATACCTTTTCGGCTTCCCGTTCTAATAAATTGTATCTGACCTGAATACAATCGATGAGATCATGATGTTTATCCAAAAGGTGTGCTTGTTCCGTTTCTTTAAATGATTGAATGCTTAATCCAGCATGCAAAATCTTCCCATCTTTTTTAAGTTTTTCTAAAGCTTCCCAGGGCTCATCTTTTTCCAATTTTTCAAGATCCGGACTGTGAAGCTGAAGAATATCTAATGCTTCAACATTTAACCTGCGTAAACTTTGCTCAACAGCATATATCAAGTATTCCTTTGTATAGGTTTGTTGAATTGGACCATACCCAACATCATCTTCTTTCTTTGTAAAATAAAAATCGTTGCCGGCTTTTGTGGCAATAATAATATTTTGTTTTCCTCTTTCTTTAATCACTTCAGCTATCAATTCTTCAGAATGACCAAATCCATAAACATCAGCTGTATCAATAAATGTTACCCCTTGATCAATTGCTTCATTCAGCGCTTTTTTAGATACATCATCATCCGTTTTTCCCCAGTTCATTCCTCCTATCGCCCAGGCGCCAAATCCCATTGTTGAAACTGGGGGGCCGTTTTTTCCTAGTTTTTTATATTGCATGTTTCCCCTTTCGATCAAATTATTATTCTAAATTTATAAATTGATGAAATTAAATGAAAATCAATTGTTTGAATTATTTTAGGTACAATGATAAATTGTATTTTTAATTAATTAGTATTTACTTTTAAAGATAATATATGAAAAAAGTATTAATTGTTACCTATTATTGGCCCCCCGCCGGGGGACCCGGTGTTCAAAGAGTTTTAAAATTTGCCAAATATTTACCCCAATTCGGCTGGCAGCCAATTATATTAACTGTTAAAAACGGTGAATATCCTGCAATAGATGAAAGTTTGGTAAAGGAAGTTCCACAAAATTTAAGCATCTTTAAGTCAAAATCACTTGAGCCAAATAATATATATAAAAAAATTACAGGTATTAGAAACAATCAAAATATTCCAGTAGCAATTTTGGCCGAAAAAAATCTTAACTGGAAAAAGAAAATTTCTAAATGGATTAGATTAAATTTATTTATACCTGATGCAAAAATCGGCTGGAAACCTTTTGCTGTAAATAAAGGCAAACAAATTATTGGAGAATTAAAACCTGATTTAATATTCTCTTCATCTCCGCCTCCAACGGTTCATCTTATAGCAAAATCATTAAAACAATACAGTAACATTAAATGGGTAGCAGATTTACGAGATCCCTGGACTGATATTTATTATTACCATAATTTAAAAAAATCTAAATTTGCCGCACAATTAGATAGGTATTTTGAATTATCCGTTTTAAAAAATGCAGATCAATTATGCACGGTAAGCAAAGATCTTTTGAATATTTTTAAAAATAAAAAACCTGATATTGATATAAATATTATAACTAACGGATATGATCCGGAGGATATACCCAATATTACAGGTAGTGAAAAGTACGGCAAATTCACTATTGCATATACCGGAAAATTAAACAATCAACAAAATCCCATTAATCTTTGGCGGACATTACAAAGGCTAGTAAAAGAAAACAGATCTTTTGCACAGAATTTTCAAATGGTATTTATGGGAAATTTTTCAGATGAGATTTACCGCTCAATAGAAAACCATGAATTAACATCATATTTAACAGATTTGGGATATGTAAAACATGGGATTGCCCTTAAAAACTTACAAAAATCACATCTCAAACTTTTAGTAATTCCGAACACTGGTAATAATAAGGGAATTATTACTGGTAAGCTTTTCGAATATCTTGCAACCGATGGTTTCGTGCTTGGATTGGGATCAAAAGTTGGTGATGCAGCAAAAATACTTAATGAAACCAAGGCAGGTCAGGTCTTTGAATATTCAGATGACCTGGAAAAGAAAATCTATTTGTTATATGAAAAATGGAAATCTGGTTCACATTTAAAGATTGATAGAGCTAAAATTGAAAAATATACCCGAAAAAATTTAACAAATAATCTAGCTAATATTTTTGACCAACTTGTGGAAAATTAAGAATGAAATTGAAAAAACTATTGTTTATGTTTGGAAAATTCCAGACCGATTTGAAAAGGCGAAATTGGAGTTATAATATTACAAATGATTTGCATTCTCAAAAATTGGGAGAATATTATTTCGTTTTTAAAGAAGATAGAATTGCATCGGGAAAAGATCAAAATCTTATAAAAAAATTTGATGAAAATGGAATTCCTTTAAATAGCACATATATTGATGTTGCTGAGAAAAAATTTGTGTATTTTCCAATATCAATTGGACAGATGGGATTGTCAGTTTTTCATACATATTTAAATACAAAAAAGGAAAGTGATAAACTCCGATTTTTAAAATTTGTTGATTGGTTTTATAACAATGTTGAAACAACAAATGAACTTGGAGCTTTGTGGATTACTCATGTTCCATTACCCCAATACAAATATCCCGGTCCATGGCAGTCTGCCTTTTCACAGAGCAGGGGATTGTCAATATTATTACGAGGATATCAAATTACTAATGATAAAAAATATGCTGACCTAGCCGAAAAAGCACTAATCCCATTTACTAAATCTATGACTGATGGAGGGGTAACATGTTTTACGGAATGGGGCCCATTTTATGAAGAATATGTAACCACTATTCCAACATTGGTGTTAAATGGTATGGTGTTCTCATTGTTTGGCATTTACGATTTTATTCGAGTGTTTCCGGAAAACAAAGTTGCAAAAAGAATTTTTGATGACGGGATTGATACATTATCTAAAATTTTACCATTGTATGATATGAAATATTGGTCGAGATATAATTTATGTAAAGCTGACTGGTACCCTAAGATAGATCCGGCAACAATTGGATATCAGCGTTTACATATAACACAACTAGATCTGCTTAATATTTTGACTAACAATTCACTTTTCAAAACGTATGCAGATAACTTTAGAAAACAGGATACATTGTTTAATGTCTTGCGAATGTATACAATTAAATATCGTGCCTTAAGAAAAATCGGAAGAATATGAAAAAGATGTTAAATAAATCCAAATACATATTAGATCTTTTCAAAATGATTTATAAATCAGACATTGAATTTGATATTAATTATGGAATTGATAATAAATCCAAAATTCAAATTAAGAAGGGAAACACAAAGTTTTTCAAAGAAAAATCAATGCCGTCTTTAGCGGATGTTAAATGGAAAGAATGGCAAGGTGAACGAATACCATTTTTCTTTGATTCACAGAATAACGAAATAATAACTTTTAAGCAGGATACTGCTACTATTAATTTTGACATTATTGCATCAGCATTTTTCTTGCTCAGCGGTTGGCAGGAATATGCCATTGAAAACCGCGACCAATTTGGACGATTCCGGTTTGATGACAGCATTCAAAAACAGCTAAACCTAACTAACAAACCTGTTGTAAATTATTATTTTGATATTCTAAAACATGCAATTGATAAGATTTATGGAACGAGTTTAAAAATAAATCTGTGGGAAAATAAAGATTTTGTTGTATTTGTATCACATGATATTGACGATTGTGAAAGTGCCTGGAAAGAGGCCAGCTATTGGCAATTAAAAAACGGAAATTTTATTGCCCCCTTCAAACTTGTATTTAAAAAGATTTTTCAAAACGATGCCTGGTTTAATTTTGATAAAATACTTGAGATTGAAAAAAATCAAACTATAAATTCTACCTTTAATTTTATTACCGATTCAAAGCCAAGTGGTGGTTTAAAAAATGGCGATTATAATATTGCTGATAAAAAATTTTCTGCTGTATTTTCAAACATTCAGAAATCGGGTTCTGAAATTGCAATGCATGGAAGTAGTAGATCTTATAATAATGAGTCCAAGTTAAAAAATGAAATTGCCTCCTTCCCAATAGATGTAATAGGTAATCGTTTTCACTATCTGAATTATGACATTGAAAATACGCCTGAAATTTTAGAAAACTCAGGTTTGGCTTATGATTCTACCGTTGGTTTTGCTGAATCAGCGGGATTTAGATCCTCATTTTGTTTGCCATATTTTTTATATGACTTAAAAAATGACAAACCAACTTCAATTGTAGAATTGCCATTAATATTTATGGACTCTTCTTTGCGGGTAAAAGGCTATATGAATTTGCCAAAAGATAAAATTATTGATTTGGCACAAGAATTAATAAAAGAGATTAAAAAACACAACGGTATGTTTTCTATTAATTGGCATAACAACAGGCTCTCGGATGTAAAAGATCCGGGCTGGAAAGATATTTTTATTGAAATCATAAATATTTGTAAAAAGGAAAACGCAATGTTTTTAACAGGTAAAAAAATAACAAATATTTTTAATTAATTCTGGATACAGATTGGTAATTGTTCAGATAATATTAGGAAGTACAAATGAAAATTGATCAATTTATTAAGGGACTTTTTTATTCAAATATCCACTATATTAAAAATGAGTTTGAAAAACGCAAAGTCAACACGCAACAAGAATATGATTACAAACATTTACACAAAATTGTACATGAAAAAGCTAAACCTTGTTTTGTACTATCAACCGGGCGTTGCGGAACCGCATTGCTTACCAAAATTTTTGAACAGCAATCTAATGTTGATGTTCATCATGCTCCAACCCCTGAATTAGTATACTATTCAAAATTTGCTTATGAGAACTTTAAAACTTTATCAAATGAATTGAAATATATAATTGACGCTGCAAGATATGATCAGATTAGAAATTCTTTTTTGTTAAATAAAATTTTCGTAGAAACCAATAACAGAATCACCTTTTTTGCATATCAGTTAGAAAAAATATACCCAAAAGCAAAATTCATTCATTTGATTAGGAATCCTATAAATTTTATCAAAAGCGGCATTGCGAGGAATTGGTACACTGGAAAGAACCCACATGACGAAGGTCATATAACCAATTTTGATGACATGAAAACCTGGAGTAACTATTCACAAACAGAAAAAATTGCATGGCTATGGAATGAAACCAATCAATTTATTGAAGGTTTTAAAAAAGAGATTACATCAGATCGAGTAATCACAGTATTTGCTGAAGATTTGTTTAATAAATTGGAAACCACTAAAAACATGTTCAGTTTTCTTGATTTGCCCCCCATGTCACCCACTAAGATCGAATCGCTGGTTAAAACTCCTCTAAATAAAGGAAATGTTAAAAAAATAAAATCTATTAAACTTCAGATTGATGAAAATCTTTTAGAATTATTATCTCTTTCGGAATACTACAAATTTCAATTGAAGCAAAAATAAAAATTTATAGAATTTTCTTGATTCTTTAATAAATGGTGCTTACATTTCGAGCAAAAAAATTGCTCAACATAATGTTAAAGTCTATTATTACATCTGACACCCGTATAAAACTTTTGATGAAGTTCTTCCTTAATCCTAAGATGAAAGGATATTTGCGACAGCTTGCAACTGAGTTTGGAGAGTCCACAAACGGTATTCGGTTAGAGTTAAATAAATTACACCAAGCACAAGTACTAAGTGCAAATCACGAGGGAAGAAATAAGATTTATCGGGCCAATATTAAACACCCATTATTTGAAGATATTCGTAGTATCGTTCTAAAATCCGCCGGCATAGATCAGGTTTTGAATAATATAATAAAAAAATTAGGCACCATTGAACTGGCATTCATTAGGGGAGATTTTGCTAATGGTAGAGATAGTGGGATAATTGATCTTGTAATTGTTGGTAAGAATATAAGTGTTTCAGAATTGGAAAGGGTTAAGAACAAAACCGAAAGTCTGATCAATCGAAAGATTTCAGTTTTAAACCTTTCACCTGCTGAATATAAGAAACTTATACCGCATTTTTCTGAAGAACAATGTTTACAACTGTTTGAAGCGAGAAAAAAATGAATAAGGCAGATTATCCCCTTGTAAGTGTTGGAATTCCTGTATTTAATGAAGATAAATATTTAGACCAGACTCTAGAATCTTTATTTAAACAAGATTATCCGAACTTTGAAATTATAATTTCTGACAATGCCTCAACGGATAACACAGGAAAAATAACAGAAAAATATAGAAAATTGTATCCGGAAATTCTAAAATATTATCGGAATGACAAAAATATTGGCAGTATCCTTAACTTTAGCCGTGTTTTAGAAGTTGCTTCTGGAGAATTTTTTATGTGGGCGGGTTCTCATGATTTATTAAGTCATTGTTATATTTCAGAATCCGTAAAAGTTTTGGAATCAAATCTTAATGTTGTTTCGATTTATCCCAGGACAATTTGGATAGATCAGAATGATAATGTTTTAAACACATTCTCTGGATTTGTTGACACAAGAGGTCAAAATGTTATTTGTCGCTTTAATCAAATTTTGTGGGCAAATCAACATGCAATTTATGGTCTTATGAGATCTAGTATTTTAAAACAAACCAGGGGACTTAAACAGATAACTGCTTCGGGCGCTATTCTGTTAGCCGAACTCGCTTTGCTGGGAGATTTTGCATTTGTACAAGAGGCAATTTGGTATAGAAGAGAATTTAGAGAGGATGAAAACAGGAAACAACAAAGAAGCCGATATAAAAGAGTACTCTATGCCAACAAAAATTCAAAAAGATATTTTTCTTACTGGAGAATTCCAATTGAAATTGCTATAGTTATTTGGCAAAGCTCTTTATCATTTTCAAGAAAATTAAGTTTAACATTCTCTTCAATCCCTGCTGTTATAGTGAGATATATAAAACACATGTTAGATGATATTTTGAATTTTATTGTAAGATAGGAAAAACATTTTGCTGAGGTTATTATTATGAAAGTTGTAATTTTGTGTGGTGGGCTTGGAACACGCCTTAGAGAGGAAACAGAATTTCGTCCTAAACCAATGGTGAATGTTGGCCAACGTCCCATTCTATGGCATATTATGAAGCATTATGCATATTATGGATTTAATGATTTTATTCTTTGTCTTGGATATAAGGGTGAAATGATCAGGGAGTATTTTTACAATTATGAATATATGAATAATGATGTTACTGTAAGCTTGGGTGAAAATGAAAGTATTCAGATCCATAAAAGAAATTCAGAAGTTGATTGGCGAATAACTTTGGTGGATACCGGGCAAAAAACCTTAAAGGGCGCCCGTTTGAAAAAAGTAGAAAAATATATCACTAATGATGACTTTTTTCTAACCTATGGAGATGGAGTTTCTGATATTGATATCAAATCGTTATTAGAATTTCACCATTCCCATAGTAAATTAGCTACCGTGACAGGAATTAATCCAGCATCTCGTTTTGGCGAGTTAATAATCAATAGAAATATTGTCAAAGCTTTTAATGAGAAGCCAATGTCCGGTAAAAACTACATTAATGGTGGCTTTTTTGTTTTTAATAAAAAGATATTAAATTATCTATCGACAGATGACAATTGTGATCTTGAGGTTGGCCCATTAGAAGAAATTGCACATGCCGGACAGCTTGTTGTATATAAACATCATGGGTCTTGGACCTGCATGGATACACTTAGAGATATGGATTATTTAAATAAACTGTGGAATAGAAATAAAGCATTCTGGAAATTTGATTAATGCAAAACATATTTGAAAATATTTATGACGGAAAAACGGTTTTAGTTACCGGAAGCACCGGTTTTAAAGGATCCTGGCTTTGCACCTGGCTGGTTTCAGTTGGTGCAAATGTGATAGGCTATGCTTTAAGACCGTTAAATGAAAAGGATAATTATGTAATAAGTGGATTGGCAAAAAAAATTACTTACATCGATAACGATATCCGAGATTATCAAAAATTACACAATGTTTTTTCCAAATATAAACCAGATATAGTTTTTCACCTGGCTGCTCAAGCGATCGTACTAGAATCATATAATGATCCTATTTATACATATAGTACGAATGTTATGGGAACAGTAAATCTTTTCGAAGCAATAAGACAAACCTCGTCAGTAAAAGTTGCTATAAATGTAACGAGCGATAAATGCTATGAAAATCAGGAATGGATTTATGGATATCGTGAAATTGATCCCATGGGAGGAAAAGATCCCTATAGTGCATCAAAAAGTGCATCAGAAATTATTACATCTTCTTATCAAGTATCTTTCTTTTCAAAAGAAGATACAACTAATATTGCTTCAGTTAGAGCAGGGAATGTGATTGGTGGCGGGGATTGGTCACCAAATCGAATTTTACCAGATTGTATCCGGGCATTAAATAATAATGAACCGATTATTATACGAAATCCTAACTCTGTACGTCCCTGGCAGCATGTTTTAGATCCGCTCTGCGGATATCTTACATTAGGTGCAAAGCTGTATATGGAGGGTAAAAAATATTCTGGAGCATGGAATTTCGGCCCATCCACAAAGAATTTTGTTACTGTAAAACAGTTAGTTAATGAAACCATAAAACAATGGGGAAGTGGTGAGTACATTCTTAAAAAAGAAGTTGATACAAATCCTGAAGAGAGTTTCTTGCATCTTGATATTTCGAAAGCTGTTAATTTGTTAAACTGGGTACCGGTTTTGGATTTTAAAAATAGTATAAAGTTCTCTATTGAAGAGTATAAAGTTAATGATTTGATAAGTGAAGAAGTATTTACCCAAAGAATAAACCACATTAAAAAATACATGAACTTAAGATTTCAGTCTGGTAGTAAATAATATGATACAATGCGGAGCATGTGATACCATATTGAATGAGCATTTCTTGTCATTAGGAAATTCTCCTTTATCCAACTCTTTTCTTTCAAAATCACAATTAAACCAGGTTGAGTTCTTTTATCCATTAAATCTGTATTTTTGCCCAAATTGTTTTCTTGTTCAATTAGAAAAATTTGAAACAGCTGAAAAAATTTTCTCTTCGGATTATGCATATTTTTCATCTTATTCTAAGAGCTGGTTAGAACACTGTGAAGAGTACGCGGATATGGTTATTGAACGATTGGAATTAAATCCGAAATCTTTTGTTATGGAAATCGCAAGTAATGATGGTTATCTGTTGCAGTATTTCAAAGAACGGAATATACCAATATTAGGAGTTGAACCCACATCAAATACTGCAAATGTTGCAATAGAAAAAGGAATTCCCACTGATATTAAATTTTTTAACACTTCTTATGCAAAAAAATTATCTGAAAAATGTATACAAGCAGATTTAATTATTGGCAATAATGTACTTGCACATAATCCTGAGCTTAAAGATTTTGTAAAAGGTCTGAAAATCGCCTTAAAACCAGACGGTGTGATAACAATAGAATTTCCTCATTTATTAAAACTTATCAATCAAAATCAATTCGATACTGTTTATCATGAACATTTCTACTATTTTTCTTTTCATGCAGTTGATAAATTGTTTTCTACTTATGGATTAAAGCTTTTCGATGTTGAGGAAATTCCAACGCATGGAGGATCATTAAGAATCTTTGCTAAACATGAGGATGATAAATCAAAATTAATAACAGATCGTGTGAATGATTTATTTGCAAAAGAAAATGTTTCAGGTATGATTAAGCCTGAGACATTCTCTAATTTTGCGAAGGATGTCAAATTAACGAAATGGCAGTTGCTTCAATGCTTGATAAATATTAAAAATAGTAAGGCAATAATTGTTGGTTATGGAGCACCTGCTAAAGGAAATACGCTGCTAAATTACTGTGGCATAAGAACAGATTTTCTAGATTATACTGTTGATAAAAACCCACATAAACAAAACAAATTTTTACCAGGAACTCATATACCAATTAAACATCCTAACCGGATAAAAGAAGATAAACCCGACT